>CAKZZJ010000209.1 GCA_937885165.1 uncultured Caryophanales bacterium | reverse complement strand
AAGTTGTTTTGCCTGATCCAGAAGGACCTAATATACTAGCAAATTCATGTTCTCTAAAATTAACACTAACATTATCAAGTGCTTTTTGCTCAAACCCTTCTGTTTGATATACTTTTGTAATTTTCTTTATTTCTAACACATAATCACCTACTTAGTTTCCTTATAATAACCTTTTCTACATATAAATTTGTCCGTAGCAGCCAATACACCAGGTAATACTAGCAAAATCAATAATGCAGCAACAAATGTACCTTGTGATATCGTTTCACATATTTTAGCTGCAATAGCAGATGCAAATCCTGCAACCACTAATGTAACAATTATCAAAATTGATGAAGAACTAATTATAGTATGAATAGAACCATTGTAAGCATTTATTATTGCATCTTTTACTCCCATTGTTAATCTTGACTCTCGGTAATATTCAGTATATACAATAGCATAATCTATTGTTGCTCCCATTAAAATTGCTTGAACTATTAAAAGTGAAATAAAATATACTGAACCACCAGATAGAGATATTGCACTCATAGTAGTATATACTGCTGTCTGAATAATCAAAACTAAAACTAAAGGGATAATTAAATCTTTAAAAGTTAATGCAACAACAATAAATATAAATATCATCGTTAAAATTGTTATTCTATTTAATTCACCATTAAATGTTTTACTCATTTCAACTGCCATCGGAGAGTTACCAACAACATAGATATCATCCCTATCACCGATTTTATCATGAATATCATTTATAAAGTCAAATGTTTCCTGTTCCTCAAATGGATAACTTGTATTTAATACTATTCTAGAATATTTGGATGATACTATCATTTTTTTTGACTTATCTACAGTCTTTTTTGCATCAATTATTGTATCTCTTTTATCTTTATCAATGAAATCATCAAATCTAGAATCAGTTAATATATCATCATTTATATAATTAATAAATTCTTCTATTGTCATTTTCCAAGAATCATTGTATTCATTACTACTTCCATAATACATATAAACCAAATCAATTAATGATTGATCTAAATTATCACTTAATACTTTTAATGTTCCAAAAGCTTCGTTTGAAGAATATTTAAAATTATTTAATGAATTAGTCATTAATTTATTAATTGTATTAAGTTTTTCTTTCTTACTAGAATCAAAGCTACTTGAATAATCTTTATTATTCATCACATTGTTTACAATAAAATTAACATAATTATATAAAGATATTTCTTGTCCGTTTTTTATATATTTTGAATTGTATAAACTAAATAGTAAACTCATTTTTTCGTTATCTATTCCAAGTAATGAACTTAAATTAGAAGCACTATATTTTGTACTATTTAGTGTACTGGTCATCACTTCTTTTACTAAATTTAATTCTTTTAATTGTGGTGAACTAATCTTATCTTTTAATAATTCATTATTAGAATTATTTATTATTAAATTACATAACTCTAATGGAGTTAATTTGGTATCTTTTGTATTATAATCATAAACTCCATATATCATTTTAGTTTTTTCTTCACTTGTACCTGTAATACTACTAATTTCTTTATAACTATATAAGGTATTAGTATTATTTACAACTTTGTATGCTAATCCTAATTTATCTGTATTACCATTCATATACTTCGATATCATCTGATTATTTTTATTGTCATAAATAAAATTAACTAGATTTTTAATTGAAATATTTTTTAAATTGTTACTTTTATAATCGTAAATACCATATATAAAACTTACTATATTTTTATCTTGAGATAATGCATCACTTAAACCATTAACATCATATTTTGTACTAATATTAGACATTATATATGCTGCTAATTTAAGTGATTTTAAATTACTTTCACTAAAAGATGACGATATTTCTTCACTATTAAGTAAAGTATTTACAAAATTTAATGGTGTCATGGTATAACTTCCAGTGACATTACCTGTAATAGCATAATTTAATTTTGCAGCACTTTCATCATCAATTCCAAACATATTATATAAGTTAGTATTAGGAAGTGATTTATCATAATATGTATTGAGATTTATAATATTATTTAATGAACTAATAGTTTCATCTGAAAAATAAGATTTATATTTCTCATCATTTGAAATACTAATAGCAGTATTAGCAAATTCATTTAATGTTAATTTAGTATTTGTATTATAGCCTGTATAGTAGATATATAAAAGATTTATTGCCTCATCATCTAAACTTATTCCTATACTATTTAAACTATTTTTCATATTTGCAACATCTATTTCATGATTAATAACACTTTCATCACTAATTATTTTTAAAAGTGACAGTGAGTTGATAGTATCTTCGTCAAATAAATCTTTATAATTATCATTACTTGCTAAATTTAGAGTAAATGTAGCAAATTCATTTAACGAAATTTTTGTGGTACTCTCTGATGTCGTTCTATAAAATAATAATAATTGCTCTACTAAATTCTTATCTATTCCAAACATATTAGATAATTCAAGAGCATTCATTTTTTTATTTATATAATCAGTATTAGTAAACTTTTGTAAAGTTTGTAATTTAGATATTGTATTTGAATCTAAATTTGAAGAATACTCTTTATCATTAGCTACATCATTTAACATAAAATTAACAAATTCTTTTATAGTCATTTTCGTATCCAAATTCTTACTATTATAATAAATTAATATTTTTGAAGCATCTGATTCATTCATTCCTAATATGTTTGCTATATCGGTAATTGTTCTCTTTTTATTTATTTCATTACTTGATGTAAAATTAGTTAATAAATCTAAATTATCTTTAGTTTTACTATCTATTTGATTATTTAAATTTTCATTACTATAAACATCTGATTTAATAAATGAAATAAACTCATTTAAAGTCATTTTATTATTGTTTTCCTTATTATAGTAATTATAATAAATAATCTTTATTAAATATTCATCTACTTTTGTATCCTGACCTAAATCTTCAAATTTGTTATTTAATTCATTATAAGCTAATTTCTCATTTATAGTATTTGAATAACATAAAACTTGATCTATATTTTCATTCTTTTCAAAATCTTTGCAGAAAGATGACATCAATTCCTCATATTCATTTGCATACACAATTGCTATTTGATTTGTAGCTGGAAATACCTTTCCTACTTTATCTTGTTCTGAACCTGTATATAGAACATTTATATTACCTTTTAATAAGTATGCTGCTATAAACAATGCAATTATGGCAAAAGCTTGAATATATCTTATTTTATATACTTTTGTACCTAATTTTGATAAATTAAACTTAGGTGCCTTTTTATGTGTTTTTTCAACTAAATTATCAAATATTAGTAAAAGTGCTGGTAAGCAGAAGAATATACTTAATAAACTAAGTAGAACACCTTTTGCTAATACAAATCCTAAATCTTTTCCAATTGTAAAACTCATAAATACTAGAGCAAGCAAACCAACTATTGTAGTTACAGAACTACTTGAAATGGCAGCAAATGAATGATATAAAGCTTCCTTCATTGCATCTATTTTGTTTGAATGATTTGCTTTTTCTTGTTTATATCTATTTGACAGCATTATTGAATAATCCATAGAAAGTGCAAGTTGTAAAATTGCAACAATTGAATTAGTTATTGATGATACACTATCAAACATTATATTTGTACCTTTATTAATAAATACTGCTATTCCAATTGATATTAAATATAACCATGGTTCAACATAAGAGTCACTCAATATTGTTAAAATTACCATAGCACATAAAATAGCAATTATTACAACCCATAATTGTAAAAGTGGCTTATTTTCGTCATATATAGTTCCACTCATTCCAGCTGTATTAAAATTATCTTTAACATAATTATAAACATTGGTTGATGTTTTAGAATCGGCATAGTCATCAACATTTAATATAAATAATGAATAATCATCTTTATTATATTTATCATTGTTTTCATATTTAACTGAACTAACACCTTCTACATTTTCTAACTTTTTTAAGGTATCATCTTTTTCATCTTCAGATAATCCCTTAAACATAACATTAAGAATGGAAGAATCCTGCTTTGCAAACTCTTCATCCATTATGTCTTTTCCTATTTTAGTTTCCGATGTTTCTGGTAAATACTTCATGATGTCTTCATTTATATTTACTTTAGTTGATAAATATAAACTAAAACAAGCTACTATTATAAATAAAGTTAAGAAAACATACCTACCTTTAACAATTAAATCTGTTATTTTTCGCATATTCATTCCTCCTGAAATATTAATCTAACACTTTTTTATTATTGAAAAATTATAAAATTATTAAGATTTATTAAAATCGCTTTAAAAAAGCTTATTTAGTAAAAATAATAAGCTTTTCCTTAATCAAATTAACTATTTATTTTTTACCCCTATTTGTTATAACTTCTATTTTCTCTTGCTTCAAAGTAAAAAGAGTAACTCTATTTCCACAATGAGGACATTTAGCATGCTTAATCCCTCTTTTTGATGGAATTGGTAATTTTAATGTTGTTTTACATTTATGACATTTTTTATAAATATGATTTTTATCCTTTATATTTCTTTTGATATTGATAAAAGGTTTGGTAATATTATTTTTAATTTTTAAATATAATACATTCTCATCACTTCGTTTATAAATTTTCTTAGACATAGGTCTAAAAATAATAGAAATAATGAGTAATAGTTGAATTACCGATAATACTTTGCTTCTAACAAAAATACCAATAAAAATTGTAATAAAATATAATATTAATTGAAACTTATATAATTCATCTGGACCATATCTTCCATACATGAATTTTCTTATTTTATCATCCATAATTTTCGCCTAATTTCTTTAACTTCTCAATTTTATCCAGAGAAT
>CAKZZJ010000208.1 GCA_937885165.1 uncultured Caryophanales bacterium | reverse complement strand
CCTTGCACACATTCTTAAATTCAATTGCTATGTCTTGATTCATCTCTGAAACTCCTTATTTTAAAGTAAATCTGGTATATCTTTTTTTAGACGATTGTATAAGGCAATACTTAATATTGCAACAATGATAGTCATTGCTAAAAAAATTAATAAAGAAATTGGTTCTTCAAAAAACCAAATATGCTTAATAAAACAATTGCGATATCCGTTAACAATAAATGTAACAGGATTAAAATAAAGCAAATATTGTACTAATTCAGGCATTGTAGACACATCCCATATTATACCTGAAAGCCAAAATATAGCAAATACAACAGTTTTAACTAAATTGTAAAAATCTTTACTTATAGCTGAAAGTGTTGATAAAAGTAAACATAAAAAGTAAAAAAATATTAGCATAAAAAAAATATAAAGTGGTAGCTGTAAGATATATATAGTAAGACTTTGGTTTAATATGAAAATGGCAAATACAATTATCATTAAAAAAATGTGTAAATAAAATTTGGATAAAGTACAAAATGTAGGTATAATTGATACAGGAAAGTTTATTTTTGTTACTAGATAGTTATATTGTCTTATGCATTCGCTTCCTATATTTAATATATCCTTAATAAAAAACCAAGGAATAAGTCCAGATATTAACCATAAAAAATATGGGTATCCGAAAATAATTTTTGAGGATTTTAATCCAACTATTAAAGTAAAATAATATACAAAGATTTTAAAAGCAGGATTAAAAATTGACCAAAACCATCCTAAATGGGTCCCTTTATATGTTTTTACCAAATCTATCCTAGATAGATATAAAATCTTATCAATATTAGCAAATTGTTCTTTTAAAAAACTCATTTTATAACACACCTCAATAAAATTCACCTTTATTATATAAGGTATTGATGCAAAAGTCAATCAAACAAAAAAAAGTTACTATAGAGCATAGTTACTAGATAATGGTTTTAAATATATATTTAAAACTATTAAATAATAACGTTTATTGTATAAAAAAACAAAAAAAACTTGATTATAGTAGAAAAAATAGGTATAATAGTATTAGGAGATTTATAAAATAAAATATGGATAAAAATGTAAAAATATTAATTCTAAGTATTCTAATTATAAGCATATGTAGCGTTATTCTTTTTACCATTATGAAAAAAGAAAAATTTAGCAAAAATATAGAATTATCAGAAGAATATATAGTAAAAACATGGGAAGAACATGAAAGTGTAAACAGGCCAATATTATTGGAGGGGATGAGCCCCATTGTTTTTGAAGAGGGAAAAGAAGAACCAGTTATTTTAGACGAAAGCCAAATGAAAGAAGGAATATGGTATGACTATAAAATTCAAGAGCAAGATACTTCACAAGGTGGTACAAGTAAATGGGCTAATGCAATTTCAAAAGATGGAAGTATGTGGGTATGGATACCAAGATATGCATACAAAATAACTAGAATTGAAGGTAAAGCACAAGGAACAATAGATATTATGTTTTTAAACGGAAATACAAATTATAATAGCCAAAATATTGATGTTACTGAACTTGAATATACAGTTCATCCAGCATTTAAAGATGGAACAAAAAATAATTATAATAATGGTGAATGGGACCAAGAAATACAAGGAATATGGGTAGCTAAATTTGAGGCTGGATTTGCTGGACAGGAAAATACAGGTTCTAAAAATGTACAAATAAAAAATACAAATTTAAAATTTAAAAGAAGCTTTAAAAATATTTTGGGAAATAACGTAATGGATGAAACATATATGACATATCCCGTATTTATGGGAAAAACATTTTCTTATAATAATTTGGAAATAGGCGAAATGTACAAACTATCTGCTTCATTAACAGAAAAAGAAAATCCCTATGGTTTTAACGAAGAAGTAGATAGTCATATGATGAAAAATAGTGAATGGGGAGCTATTACATATTTGGCACATAGTAAATATGGAAGAAATGGAACAAAGGTAAATATTAATAATATTAATACATCAAAAGCTATATATTCTGCAGGTCCTGTTACAGGATATGCTGGAAAGGAATTTAATGAGAAGAAATACAACATAGAGGTGATTGATAAAGAATTTCAAGATTCATATGATGATAAATCATTTGCGTGGTATTTAAAAAAAGGTAGCTTATCAAGTACTACAGGAAATTTGTATGGAATATACGATATGAATGGTGGATGTAGTGAATATATGGCAGGATACCTAGAAAATATTGATAATGAAGTAGCGGGTTTTTATGCAGAGGAAATGATAAAAAGAAACCCTAAAAGTACAAAATACTGCACTGTATATAAGTCGTCGAAAGATGAGCAAAGTGCAGCTGATATATATAATGACAATATAGATAAATATGGAGAGGCAATTATTGAAACATCTAAAAAAGGTGTTGGATATAGGTCATGGTTTAATGAAAATTCATTATATACAACAAGCGAAGCTGCATTTTTTTTAAGAGGTGGAGAGTTTGATGGTGTGAGCTATTCTGGATTGTTTAGCTATACAAATCATAGTGGACATTCATTTTCTAGTTATGGATTTAGAGCTGTATTAATTAAAAAATAGATAAGGTGGCGGTAAAATGAAAAAAATATTATTAGGTATAATTGTTATAATGGCTGTTTTTAGTATGATTTTGCCAAGTGTTTCATATGGTATTTGTAATACAATAAAATTTAATAAACAAATAAGGTTAAAACAAGCCTTATTTGTACAAATATGTAAGTATAGTATATTACCAAAAGATTTTTAAGTATGTATGTTGAAAAATAATAATCATGAGAATTGCAAAAGTTGAAGAACATCATACTATAGAAGAAATTGACAATCTTTTAAAAGAGTACAGAACAGATGCAGAAGTTTATATTCGTTTATTATATATTCGTGGGCTAAAAACTAATCTTAAAAGTAAAGATATAGCAAAAGTTATAAATAAATCACCACAAATATGTTCCAAATGGTTAAAAAAGTATAATGAAGAAGGACTTGAAGGAATAACTTCAAAAAGAAGCAAATCTGGAGTTAAATCTAAACTGAATAATGAAGATTTAGAGAAGCTAAGGAAAATACTAACACTACCAGGCATATACTTCACATTAGAAGATGCTAGAGAACTTATTTATCTATTATTCAATGTAAAATATACACCAAAACAAACTTGGGTTACAGTAAGAAAGAAACTTAATTTAAGTTATGGAAAACCATTCATTAATTATTCAGAACAACCTGAAAAACATAAAGCAATTCTTAAAAAAAACTAGAAGAAATCGTACTTGATGAAGTATATTTCTTTTTACTGGATCAAAGTTACTTTAAAAATACAACCAATGTAACTAGAGTAATTTATGATTCTAATGATAAAAATGTTTTTGTTAGAACAGGAACTAAATTTGGAACAAGTGTTACAGGTTTCATGCCCATAAATGGTGATCCTTTAGTTGAAACATATGAAAGAAACAATTCTTTCACCACGATACGTTCATTAATAATGTTAAGAATAATGCATATGGAAAGTGAAGAAGGGAAAGAAATCTTAAATGAAATAGTTAATAATCCATTATTATTACGAGAATACATTGAAAATGAATTTAAAAAAGAAAACAAAACAAATGAAGAAAAACTTGAAGCAATTCAAAATGAATTGAATCCGTCATCAGGAAATAAAAAACCTTCAGTAAATAAAATCATGAAAATTTGCAAAAATAAAAAAATAACTTCACAACGAATCTCAACCAAACAAAGAACCACTATAAGGGATTTATTAATTGAATCTGAAATATTTGAAATATTACAATATGAAAAACCCATAATTATAGTCCTTGATAATGCAAAAATTCATCAAGCAACAGATGTTGAAATAGCTTGTGAAATTTTAAACATTGAATTTATCTTTTTACCAAAATACTCACCGGATTTAAATCCAATTGAAGATTTATGGAAAATTATTAAAAGAATTGTTTATACATCTCATTATACAAATGAAAAAGAACTTATTGACATCATAGTTGATGAATTTTATAAAAATGTCGGTAGAGAGTCGTTAATAGAAAATTGGGTTGAGGAATTTTTATGAAACTTTATTTGGTAAAATACTATACCATACAAAGGTTCTACTGTGGAAAATCTTTTCATATATTCATAAATATTTTCATAATCTAACATTGATTCTTCCATTTTTAATGCCAATTCACCTCCGGAAACTATAACTTCACGTTTTTTCTTTCCTTTACAGCAACAGAGCTTAAAAATACAGCCTGCACAGGCTTCTTCATTATAATATTTGGATTGGACTTCAAGTTTACCAGTTTTATTATTAACACTGAATGTATTTTCTTGGAAGTATAATGGTTTGTTGGCATAGCATTTCATTGCGTTACATTCATAATCAAAATTCATATTGTCTTTGTGGAATATTTTTTTACTTCCATTGCCATTACGCAATTTAGCGGCTCTTGTATTGTCAATTAGGGCTTTTATATCATTATCTTCAATAAACTGTAGTGTTTCATAGTCATGATATGCTGAATCAGCACTGGTGACTTCAGGCATTATTCCAATATTTTCAACCATTTTAGTGAATATTTCGGGAAACAGTCCATGATCAGTTGCCTGATTAGAAATGAGAATTGCACAAAACATTTTAGTTGAATTATCCACTGCTGTTTGAATATTATAACCGATAATCTTTTTTCCTTTTTTATCAGTAACATGTCGTGCATCATAATCATTAACAGGAACAGTATTCTGACCGGTTTCATCAAATCGTTCATCAATAGTATTCAGTAAGTCTAATTTTTGTTTATTGGTTAAATCCAGACGTGCCATGAATTTTTTAGCAGGTCTGCGTAATTTTTTCAACTCTCTATTAGTCACCACTTTTCCACTGACCCATCTAATTAGTGTTCTCACATCATCACGGTGAAGTACGTTAAATTTATTATTTGCTGCTTTGAATAATGATCCATCAAAGGCAACATGTTCCAAACCAGTTAATCCTGCTATTTTAGCAAAAATAATGGTGTAGGTTACTAAACATTCAAATAAGTCTCCCCATTCTTCAATGAAGTTTTCAATGGTCTTGTAGGATGGTTCTATACCATTGGCAGCGTAAATGTAAAGTTTATTATATTTAGCATTATATTCAATCTTTTTAGCATCAGTTATTCCCTCTGTAAAAGCATAATAAATTAAACCGGCTAATTTAACTAATGAATAACTTTTATTATTCTCATCATTACTTGTAAATTTAATATTATTTAATTTAAAGAATTTTAAAAAGTTTCTCACGAAACTTACAACAAAACGAACAAAATGATCTTCAGGAATGCCTGCATCAAATTCAACGTACTCCAATCTTCCACAATAATCATTAACAGCAATATCATCCATAATAACTACTCCAATGCTACTTATATCTATATATAATATATATAAATACTAGTATTTAAATATTTCGATTTATTATTTCTTTATTTTAAAATTAGATTTATCTCAGTTTGTTATTTAGAGTTTAGAAGCATTTCAAGTGAAAAAATTTTTTTGTCCGCAAGCGGACAATATCGTTAAATTTTACCTTTTAAAAGAGGGAGGGACTGAAAAAAAATTAAGTGTTGATAATGAAAATTTGTTTTTTTAAAAATTTTATTTAAATGTAATAAAAATAGTAATATGGAGTCTGATTTTGTTTATTAATTGTTATATTTTAAACTTATTTTGTGCTTTTTAGTGGGTGAAGTTTGAATTTTTTCCATGACAATGAGTAATACTTTTTTGCTGGATTTACAAAAAATAATCGATATCTTTCCAACCCTCACTATAAGTGACTTTGAACTAGGAACATATATAGCTCCACCGGACTCTGCAGTATTATTTATGAAAGTAGAATTATCAACAGTAATTCCCGCAGCATAGATTGCGCCACCATCACTTGCGGAGTTATTAATAAAAATACAATTTCCAGTAATTTTTGAACTAGG
>CAKZZJ010000207.1 GCA_937885165.1 uncultured Caryophanales bacterium | reverse complement strand
TATGTTTCGCATACTAGCAAAACAGGAACTATAATCCAATAAATAGCATAATAATTATCTTTGTTAGTTGTCAGACACAATATCATAAATATAAGTAATATAACATTTATAATTATTCTTAATATATCAAATATCTTTTTAGTTTTTCTTTGCATTCTCTATATTCTCCTTTCTTCTAGCACTATTTAAAACATTAACTATTTCTTTAGCTGTTCTAATTTGATATTCTGTATCTTCAATAGTTTGTTCTATTTGCTCCCTTTGTGTTTCGTTGTAATCTTTTTCTTCTAGGTCTTTTTTAAATTGCTCTACCATTTCTTCCCAGTTCTTAATAACTGATGAAGTATTAAGAATAGCATCAACAATTTGATCTCCCTTTAATCCAGAATAATAATTAATTAAGAATGGATTTAAAGGTGTAACTTGAAATCCTAGTCCAGCAGCATACATTAAATCATTATAATTTAAACCAATTACTTTACTAATCTTTCTTAATGTTTTAGGATTAGGTATTTCTCTTTCCCCTGATTCAATACGAGCAAGTTCAGTATCACTTATTTTAGCAATTCTTGATAATTCTCTTTTAGATAATTTCTTTTCTTCTCTTGCTCTGGCAATCATTTGCCCAACAGTTTCTTCATTATTAATCATACGAATTAACTCCTTTCGCAATATAAATATAACATATTTTTAATACTTTTGCAACCTTTTTAAAGAAATTTACGTAAATTTGCAACTTAATAGTTGACAAATTATTTTTTATAGTATATACTCAACTTATAAGTTGCATTTTTAATTAAAATTCAACTTAAATATTGTTCTTTGAAAATTGAATAGAGTTGGAAATCGCCGATATCTGCCGACTCGTTAAACAAATGCAAGGCAAGTATCCTATTGGCACGGAGTTGTGGATTAACTAAAATCCTCGTTACATATATGGCTAGTAACTATATATACATCCTTAAAGGGAGTTGTTGGTAACACTAAAACCATCAGAAAGGAAACGGAGGTAATAAATGAATGCAGAAGAAACACTAAAACTAATTTCTACTAAAACTTGGTGCAATATTAATGATTTAATGAAGCTTACAGGATTAAGTAGAAGTTCAGCATTAAAGATTAGAAATAAAATCAAAGACACATTAAATTATGAAATTCATACAAGAGATTTACCAATGAATGTTGTAGTTGATTATCTAAATATTGATGTTGAATATTTAAAAAATGTAGCAACTAGAAAGGAGGTGCAAAATGAAAACAATAAGTGAAATGAGAAAAGAAAACATTAAAAAAGATTTCATAGTTGAGAACTTTATGAAATCTAATGGGTTATATTGTCTTGTTGCTAGGCCAAAAGTTGGCAAGTCGTTACTCGCACTACAACTTGCTAACTCGATAGCAACAGGAACAAACTTTTTAGGATTTAGAACAAGTCCATCTCCTGTCTTATATATTAGCACAGAAATGAATTTTTCACAAATTTTAGATAGAATTGACAAGATGAAACTTGAATTTACTGATGATAATTTTAGATTAAAAGAACAGGAAATTAATGAAAGAAAATTAAATTTAATGGACTTACAATTGGAGTTTCAAGAGTTTGCAAATGACCTTAAAGGTAAATTTGTAATCATAGATATGTTTAGTGGAATTGATTTAAACAATGGATATGATTTAAATAATTATCAAGATATGGGACAATATGTTATTCCAAAATTTAGAGAATTATGTAAAAGATATAACTTTACAATTTTATTAATTCATCACTTAAATAAGAATAATAAATCACTTGGTTCTACTGCTATTGATGGCTCGGTTGATGGAATTATCACTTTAAAAAGAGATCAAAATCTTAAAGATAAAATACTATTAAGTTATGAAAGTAGAGATTATGAAAGTATTGATTTAGTTCTAAAAAGAAATAAAGATTTAACATTTGAAGTATCAGAAACTGATAGTAATGATTTAAATCTTAACCTTATAATTTTTCTAAATTATGCAATTAAACAAAAAGATTTTTCTTTCAAATCATCTGATATTGTTGGTGAATTAAAACTACCAATCTTACCATCAGTATTTGGAAAATTATTAAATCAAAATTTAGATAATTTAAAAAAAGAAGGTCTTCATATTGAATCAAAAAGAACTGGTCCTGATAGATTATATTATGCAAAATATGAAGAACCTGACTTTGAAGATTTGAAATAATATTCAAAGTTTTTGATAACTTTTTTCTAAAAAGTTAGTAAAAAATGAACGAGGCACGTTTTGTTTTTCGTAAGAAAAATGAAAGTGGCGATAGTGAATATTTTTACAATTATTAAAATGATTTTTAAATCAGTTTTAATAATTTATTAAATAATAAGTATCTGGTAGATAGTTATTATTTAATCTTGTTTATAAGCATTTGCCTTTGCTCTAGCTTAGGCATTTGTGAATAAACAAGCAAAGGGGTTTTTAGGGAACTCCCTAAACTCACGGTGGGCTATGCCCTAGTGAGATAGGTCAATAAATGACCTTTCTACTAAAGAAGTACAGCAAGGAGGTGTAAAAATGTACGATGGAAATCAAGTTTTGAGATTTGAAAGCAAATATAAAGCGAAAGATTTAGGTGGACTTGGTGTAGAGCTTACTCAAAGAAAAGGTACAGGAAATTATGATAAAGATAGAACACAATTTAATCATAGTTTTGTACCACTTACTAAACCAACTTTGCAAGAGCAAGTCTATTCTAAATTAAAAGAAAATAAAATATATTATAATGATGGCAAGAATACCAATTTATTAAATGGTGCTATCGTTACAAGTGGAAAAGAATTTTTTCAAAGTTTGGGAATGAAGTTTAAAGCAAGTGATAGGATTCAACAAGTTGGAGATAATAAAGGCAAACCAATTTATGTTCCTGATATAAAAAGTGATGATGATATTCCAGAAAAAGTTAAAGAATTTTTCAAAGATAGTTATGACTTTTTGCAAGAACTTGTTGGTAAAGACAATATTGTTTATGCAGAAGTTCACTATGACGAAGATACTCCACACATGCACTTTTATTTTATGCCAATCGTAGATGAAGTTAGAAGAAAAGTTTTTGAAACAGATTCAAACGGAAATATAATTTATCGAGAAGGTATAGATAAAAAAGGAAATAAAAAAATGTATCCTGTTCAAAAGAAAGATGAGAATGGTAAAAATATTTTAAAAATTGAAAAAGGAAAATTTTTAAACTGTGATCAGTTTTGGAAAGCATTGGGTGGTAAAGTATCTTATGCAAAAATACAAGATGATTACAATAAATATATTACTGAAAAAGGATATAAATTATTCAGAGGTAACATTGGAGATAATAAACATCATATAACTAAAGCTAAAAAAGAGATTGAAGATTTAAATCAACAAATTGAAGAAATGAAAATGGAGTTTGAAAGAAACAAAAAATTAAATGATATTGAGATTGAAACTGCAAAAGAAATTTCTGAAATAGATTCAAAAGAAGTTTTAAATCCTGTAAAAAGAAAAGTAATCGGTTATAAAGATGAAGATATCAATAATTTGATTGATTATTCTAAAAAGATTCAAAAACAAAACTCTAATAATAAGAATGTTATTAAACAAAAAGATGTATTGATTGATGAACTTACTACTAAAGTAGGACATCTACAAAGTGAGAATAATAAATTAAAAGATGGTCGTGCTATTAAAGAACGAGATACTAGAATTTATGAACAACAACAAACAATATCTAAACAAAAATCAATCATCAAAGAAAAAGATTCTATTATTAAAAAATTAGAAGATAAAGTTACTGAAATACAAAAAACATTCAATGACTTTAAAGAAAAGATGTTTAACTTTTGTGATAAGATTTGCAGAGCTTTAGGTCATAAAATTGGTCTTCACTTTTCTAAAAATTATGATATTGACTATAATGAAATGGAATATTATGCTCAGGAAGTAAATCGCAAGTATGAAAGACCAGAAAAAGATAAATCAGATGATTTTGAAATTGGAATGTAAGTATTTAACTCTTAATATTTTAAAAAAGACTTTTGTAACCAAAAAAATTATGTAGTTGTATAAATGTGATAATAAAATTAATAATAACCTTTTTATAAAAAATGTACCAAAAATAAAATGATAAATTTAGTAATGATTGGAGGATTGATATTATGGAGAAAAATTTACAAAAAAGTTATTACAATAGTCTTTTTATCTCTCAAACTTGAGTATGAAAGGAGTTTAACAATGACATACAATATTATTGATATTGTAGATAAAGATTTAACTGATACTAAACTAAAAGAAATAGTTAATAAAAAGTTGTATAAAATCATTGAATTGTTGGAGTTTAATGTTAATTATTCTGAATAAATGTTATAATAGTATTGGTTATAAGTTTAACTTTAAACTTAATTATTACCTTAGAATTGGAGGTAATAGTTATGAATGAAATGGAGAGTGTTGAGAGTAAGAAAGTATTAAGAGTTGGTATTTATTTAAGATTATCTAATGAAGACAGAGATAAAGCAAATAAAGAAGATGATAGCGAGTCTATTAAGAATCAAAGAAATATGCTTATTGACTATGTTAATAGGCATCCTGAATTTGCTTTAATAGATGAGTATTGTGATGAAGATTTATCTGGTGCTGGAACTTATAGACCTGAATTTGAAAGGTTAATTAGAGATTGTGAAAACAGAAAACTTGATATTGTATTATGTAAAAGTCAATCAAGATTTTCAAGAGATATGGAAATCGTTGAAAAATATATCAATAACAAGTTTAAAGAATGGAATATTAGGTTTATCGGTTTATCTGATAATGCTGATACTGAAATTCTAGGTAATAAGAAATCAAGACAAATAAATGGTCTAGTTAATGAATGGTACTTGGAAGATGTTTCAAACAATATAAGGAGTGCTTTTAATTCCAAAATGAAGCAAGGAGAATTCATTTCTCCTTTCGCCTCATTTGGTTATGAAATTGATCCAAATGATAATAACAAATTAATAGTCGATCCAGTTGCATCTGAAATTGTAAAAAATATCTATAATCTATATCTAACAGGTTTAGGATTTACAGGTATTGCTAAATACTTAAATAGTAAAGAAATACCTTGTCCATCACTTTATAAATACCGAAAAGGTATTAAATTAAATGTAATTAGTAATAGACCTCGTGAAGAAATAAAATGGACTACAAATGCCATTAAAACAATTCTAACAAACGAAGTTTATTTAGGACATTTAATACAAGGTAAAAGAACTACTGTTAGTTATAAAAATCATAAGATTAGAAATAAAGATAAAAGCGAATGGATAAGAATTGAAAACACACACGAAGCTATCATTGATGAAGAAACATTTAGTAAAGTACAAATTGCTATGAAAGAAAGAACTAAACCTATGAGTACAACAGGTGCTGTTCATATCTTCTCTGGTAAAGTATTCTGTTTAGAATGTGAACATTATATGAGAAAAAAGAATACTAAAAAGCATGAATATTTAGTTTGTTCTAATAATCGTGATGGTTATGATGATTGTGAAAATAAATCTTCAATTAGATATGATGAACTTGCAAATCTAGTATTAGATGCAATTAATAAGAAGATTCAAAAGTTTTATGATGAAGAAGAATTAGAAAATTTAGATTCAAAAAAAGTTGATAGTAGATTCAAGAAAAAAATTAAAGCTTTAGAAAAACAAAAAACTGATATTCAAAATAAAATTTCTAAAATAAGAAATTATTTACAAAATCTTTATGAAGATAAAGTTAATGACGTTGTTACACCAGAACAATTTAAAGATTTAATGGCAAACTATAATAAAGATGAAGATACTTTTAATGACCAAATTAAATCTATTACTAATGAAATTGCTTATTATAAAATGAAAGAAGAATCTTCAAAGAATAATAAAGAGATATTTAGCAAATATCAAAAATTAGAAGAATTAAACAGAGTTATTGTTGATGAATTTATAGATAAAATCTATATTGGAAAGTTAAATGAAGAAACCAAAAGTAGAGATATACAAATTAAATGGAATTTTGAATAGAGATTTTCCTCTCTATTCTAATTCCAAATACATAGTAAAGGAGGCAAAAATATATGAAGAATGAAATTGTATTATTTGAAGATCAAGATATAAAACTAGAAGTAAATATGAAAGATGAAACAGTATGGCTATCACAACAACAAATGGCTGAATTATTTGATTCATCAAGAACAAATATAATTGAGCATATAAACAATATATATTCTGATGGAGAACTTGATAAAATTTCAACCTGTCAGGATTTCCGACAAGTTCGAAAAGAAGGCAAAAGAGATGTAGCCAGAAATATACCATTTTATAATCTTGATATGATTATTTCAGTTGGATATCGAGTTAATAGTAAACGAGGCATTATTTTTAGAAAATGGGCAAATAAAGTATTAAAAGATTATCTATTAAAAGGATATGTAGTTAATCAAAAAAGATTAGAATATCTTGAAAAGACAATTAAATTAATAGATATTGCAGGAAGAATTGATACTGAATTAAAAGGTACTGAAGCTCAAGAGATAATTAAAGTAATAAATAACTACTCAAATGCTTTAAATTTACTTGATGACTATGACCATAAAAGAATAACTAAACCTAACGGAACTAAAAATAATAAACAAGTTACTTATGAAGATTGTATGGATATAGTTGGTAAACTTAAATTCAATAGTGATAGTGATTTATTTGCACTAGAAAGAAACGAGGGTTTAAAAGCAATTATAGGTACCATATATCAATCTTTTGATGGTAATGACTTATATCCTACTATAGAAGAAAAAGCAGCCAATTTCTTATATTTAATTACAAAAAACCATACTTTCATTGATGGTAACAAAAGAATAGCTGCTACACTATTTATATATTTCCTAGAATTCTATAATATTCTTTATAATGAAAATGGACAAGTTATTGATAATAATACACTTGTTGCAATTACACTACTTATAGCCCAATCTAATCCAAAAGAAAAGGAAATACTAATTGATTTAGTAATGAACTTTTTAAATAATGAATAATGAATTAGCAAAACAATTAAAAGATATGACACCAGACGATTTTTACAAAATAATTAATAGTGATGGTAATAATGAAATAAAAGATTGGCTTGCTAAATTAGGTAGTGAAAGAATTGATGAAATATTTGATCCATCTTTGATAATAGAACGATCAATAAATTGTTGGAGAATGATGGGATATTCAGAACAATGGATTACAAATAAAATAGTCGAAATAGTTGACAAAACTAGCACACAATAACTTGGGAAATGAAAAAAATATAGGTTGTATCAGTACACACTCTTGAAACCTATATAAAATAAGACTTTCTTAAAATAAATAAAAAAATAATTAAACTAAAAAGTTAAACTTTTATAAAATATGTTTTCAAAAGGTTAAAAAATAGGCTTGAATCAGGTAGCCAGCAAACCCTTATAAATAAAGGAAATAATGAAAAAATGTCTTCACTAATCTCAAAGAGTGGCATTGATTAGAACATTGGCAATTAAGCCTGATATTCTACTTTTAGATGAGCCTTTTTCTAGATCGGAAGAGCACACGTCTGAACTCC
>CAKZZJ010000206.1 GCA_937885165.1 uncultured Caryophanales bacterium | reverse complement strand
ATATAAAGCAAAGCCATATAAACCAGGAACCATAACTTCAGCACCTTCAGAAACTAAAAATTCCTCAAGGTGATTATTGCCAAGTGATGCATATTTGATATATATTTCACCAACTATACCAACCTTTGGCTTTGCGATAGATAAATCTAATTCTAAAGCATCGAAATCACGAGCCATATCATTCACATTTTTCTTTATTGCACGATAGGATACACCTTTACCATTTTTATATTGTGCAGATATTTTATCTATCCAACTTTGTGTAAGTGCCCAGGCACTTCCTTTTTTTGTTTCATAAGATCTAGTTTTATTATAAAGGTACATAAGTGTATCACCATAAGTTACAGCAGATACAACCTTTAAAATGGTTGGGATAGTAAATTCAAAGCCACTATCTTTTTCGAGGTTTTTATAATTTAGTGATATTACAGGAACAAAACCATATCCAGCTTTTACCAGAGCTTTTCTCAATAGATGAATATAATTTGAGGCTCTACATCCTCCACCTGTTTGAGTGATTAGTAAAACAACTTTATCGACATCATCTCTGTGGTTTAGGTTATCGATAAACTGACCAATAACCAAAAGCGCAGGATAGCATGTGTCATTATGAACATATTTTAATCCTTCCTCAACAACTTCAGGTCCTTGATTTTTCATTATCTCAACTTTATATCCGGCAAGTTTTAATACACTCTCAAAAAGTGCCATGTGGATATCAAGCATGGATGGGATTAAAATGGTATGAGTTTTAATCATCGATTTATTAAATTTTGGATATATGATATCTTCAGTTAACTCATTTTCCATTTTTCTTTTTCTCCTGTTGTAATGCGGCAAACAAGCTTCTAAGTCTTATTTTTACCGCACCTAGATTTGTTATTTCATCGATCTTTATCTGTGTATAAATTTTACCTTTTGATTCAAGTATTAATTTACATTCATCTGTTGTTATGGCATCAAGTCCACAGCCAAATGAGACAAGCTGAACTAAATTCATGTCATCTTCATGTGTACAATATTTAGCTGCAGAATATAATCTTGAATGATAAGTCCATTGATTTAAAACTTTTACTGGGAACCTGGTATTTAAATTAGAAATAGATTCTTCACTTACGACGGTTGCTCCCATATCAGCTATAAGTTTATCAATACCGTGATTTATTTGCGGATCCTGATGATATGGTCTTCCTGCTAAGACGATGATTTCTCTATTTTCTTTTCTAGCATTTTCGATATATTTTAAACCTTCCTCCCTGATGGTTTTTAGATAATTATCGTAAGTTAAATAAGCCATTTTTGCAGCATTTTCTATTTCGCTCATTCTTATTTTTTGTTTAGGAAAATATTTATCTAAAACACCTTTTATTTTGATATTAAACATCTTTTTATCATCAAGTGCTAAAAAATCAGAAATAAAAGTTATTTCACTTATTTTGCCAACATTATTCAAAATGTTTTCAGGGTAGTATGCTACTATCGGACAGTTATAATGATTGTCCCCTAAATCTTCATCAATGTTATAACTCATGCATGGATAGAATATTACTTTTTCATTTTCATTGATCAATTTTTCAATATGTCCATGAACAAGTTTAGCAGGATAACATGCAGTGTCTGATGGTATTGTATGCTGTCCTAAAGAATATATTTTATCAGAAGAAAAGCCACTATTTACAACCTCAAATCCTAGTTCACTGAAAAACGTAGTCCAAAATGGTAATAGTTCATACATATTTAACACAAGCGGTATAGCAATTCTTCCGCGTCTATTTTCTTTTGATTTATAACTTGTAAGAAGATTTCTTGTAAATTCATAAATGTTTTCACCTTTGTTTTTATTTTTTGTTCCCAAAGGTTTTTCACATTTATTACCACTTATAAATTTATTAGGATTATTTTTAAATGTATTGATTGATAAAAGACAGTGATTGTTACAGCCTTGACACTGCATATTCTTTATTGTATGTTCAAATGAATCAATTTCATCTTTGGTAATTGTTGTTGTCTTTTCTATATTTAATTCTTTTGCATATAGTGCAGCACCATAAGCACCCATAAGGCCTGCTATATTAGGACACACTACATCAAGGCCAAGTTCTCTTTCGAAAGCTCTTAATACAGCCTTGTTTAAGAATGTTCCGCCCTGAACAACGATGTGTTCACCTAATTCTTTTTTAGATGAGCATCTTATAACTTTATATAAGGCATTTTTAACAACTGAGATAGATAAGCCTGCTGAAATATTATCGATGGTTGCACCATCTTTTTGTGCTTGTTTGACACTTGAGTTCATAAATACTGTACATCTTGAACCTAAATCAACAGGCTTCTTAGCCATAAGTCCTAATTTAGCAAATTCAGCTATATCATAGCCTAAGGCATTGGCAAATGTCTGTAAAAATGAACCACAGCCAGATGAACATGCTTCATTTAAAAATATATTTGATATAGCATGATTTTCTATTTTGAAACATTTTATATCCTGACCACCTATATCGATTATAAAATCAACATTAGGCATGAATTTAGCTGCAGCCTTGTAGTGTGCCATTGTTTCAACAAGACCATCATCAAGTTTAAATGCATTCTTAGCTAATTCTTCACCATAGCCTGTTGATGCAGAAGCTTTAATTTTAATATTTGGATATTTTGTATAAATTTCTTTAAATAAATCTTTTATTACAGAAACAGGGTTACCTTTGTTTGGATTATAACTTGCAAATCTTATATTTTCTTCTTCATCAATTAAAACGAACTTTAATGTTGTTGAACCACTATCAATTCCTAAATATAAATTTCCTTCATAACCATCAAGAGGCAGTGTATTTACAAATGCTTTTTTATGGCGCTCCTCAAATTCTTTTAATTCTATTTCATCATTAAATAGAGGATTATTGTATGCATAAGTTGACTTGTTTGAAAATTCAATTAAATTTGTTTTGATTTCATCAACTTTAATAACTTTTTTAGATGAAAAAGCTGCACCAAGTGCTACATAATATAATGAGTTTTCAGGACAGATTCCTTTTGTATTCAAAACCCTATTAAAACTTTCCTTTAATTCAGTTAAAAATGTCAAAGGTCCGCCTAAATAAGCGATGTTACCTTCTATTTCTCTACCCTGGGCAAGTCCGCCTATTGTCTGGTTTACTACTGCATAAAAAATTGATGCAGCAATATCAGATTTTGATGCTCCCTGATTAAGAAGAGGTTGTATATCACTTTTGGCAAAAACTCCGCATCGTGAAGCGATTGAATATAGTTTTTGATGATTCATCGCAAGCCCATTTATTTCAGTTATATCTACATTAAGAAGAGTTGCCATTTGATCAATGAAGGCACCGGTTCCACCGGCACAGGTTCCGTTCATTCTGACTTCCATGCCATCGGTTAAAAATAAAATCTTTGCATCTTCACCACCAAGTTCGATAATACAATCTGTTCCTGGTATTAATTTGTTTGCTGCAATACGGGTTGCATAAACTTCTTGAACAAAAGGAATTCCGCATCCATCTGCTATACCCATACCTGCTGAACCTGACATGCTAAGCAAAACCTCATTATCAATTACTTTCTTTTCCAAAAGTTCATCTAATATCAAAATGATGTTATCTTTTATATGGGAATAATGTCTCTGATATTTATCAAAAATTATATTTTCATTATCATCTAAAACAACACATTTGATAGTTGTTGAACCAATGTCTAAACCTACTCTCCTCATGAGGCCACCCTCCTACCGTTTAATTATTATATAATTAAGTCCGAAAATTGTCAATTTATAGAATGTGTTTTACATTCTTTCACACAATTTACAACAATAATAAAATAAACAAAAAAAGAACAAAAATAAACAGCAAAACGCTTTCATTTTTCAAATTGAAAATGTTTAACTTTCTTTGGCAAAATATTTAGTTTCAAAAAGAAGTTTTTTATTGTATATTTTTCGCACTTATTGTATAATTTCAAATAGCATATGAATTTATAATTCATAAATTAAAATGATTTTCGAGGTATAACTTATGAAATTAAAAAAGATAATCGCAGTTATTGTGTTTTTATTTATAGGAGTTTTTTCATTAGCATCTTGTAGTAGTAATAAAAGTGGTATTAGTGAATCAGATGTTGTAATTTCTACCAAATCAAAAACCAGTAAAACTGTAAAACTTGAGGTTAGATTTAGTGCTAACGACAATTTGGCAAAAGGTCTTGTTACCACACACTTTAAAGAATATAAAGTCACTGATGGTGAAGAATCATATGCCAATGTTGACCAGTCATTTAGTGTTGATACATCAACATATTCTGGTGAAATTGAATTCACAGGTTTATCTGCAACTACAACTTACAGATTCAAATTATATGTAACTTATAGTGGTACAGATTCACTTATTACAAGTTATGATGTAACAACAGCTAATTCTTCACAGACTGAAGATGATGCAGTACATATTACAACAACAACTGAATTTATTAATATGGCTAATGACCCAACAAGTTATTATGTACTTGATAATGATTTGGATTTTGATAAGGCAACATTATCAACAATCTTCTCATCATCAGTTAAATTCAGTGGCACATTTGATGGTATGAATCATACAATATCTAATTATGTATTACCTTCAAATGAATATACAGGTTTATTTGCATATACTTCAGGTGCGACAATCAAGAATTTGAACGTCAGCGGTGTTACTACAACATTAACAAGCCGTGGTGCTACTAAGTGTGGTAGTTTAATTGGCTATGCTGAAAGAACAAATATCAGCAATTGTACGGTTGATAATGTTTCAATATCTTTTTCAGGAACATTATCAAGCATTTCATATGTTGGTGGTGTAATCGGAAGAGGCTTAACCTTAACAGTTACTGATACTACGGCAACTAATATTACTATTACTATGCCTGATGCAAGATTAAAAATATCTACAGGATTATTCATCGGTTCAATTGAGGATAATGGTTTAATCGATAATATCGCTGTTAGTGGATGTTCTGCTGAAGGCAAAATTTCTGTTGTAACACATTACAACACATCATCAACAGGATATATGGCAGTAGGCGGTTTTGTAGGAAATTGTAACACAAGAGGTTTAATAACTAAATCTTCATGTGAATCAGAAATTATTATTTCAAAATATGCAGTATCATCTACTGATATGTATAATTTATATGTAGGTGGATTTATTGGTACTAACAATTTAAGCACTATCAATGTATCATCTTGTCTTGCTGCTACAACTATAAAAGCATATGCAGGAACATATGAAACTGAAGATGGCGAAGAAGTTGATGTTGATTATTCTAGTAACATGATGACTAAAGGTATCGTTACAGATTCTGATGGAAAAATAACTGGCAAATATTTATCTTATCTAGGTGGCTTTGTTGGAAGAATTCAAGGAAGCATTGATAAAATTGATGATTGTTATGTATTATTCACAGGTGATGTCCCAATTTACGCAAACACTAAAGTTGATAATAGCGGTGATGATTATTCTCCAGTTTATACAATATCAGAAACTGAAGGCGAACATGTAGTAACAATAGATAATGATTATTCTAGCAATGAAGCTGTATCATTAGAATTAGGTTACACTACTCTACAGGGAACAGATGTAACAATTTCTTCTGGCAACAAAGTTGATTCAGGCCAAGAAATAGGAATTACTTTAAAAAATGATTTAACAAATACTATAGTTGTTTCAATTTACCAAGATGGTGAATTAGTTTCATCAGATAATGTTTCTGCAGGTGAAACTTATCTTAAGAATTATACAGTAAGTGGTGATGTATTAATTCGTGTTTCAGCACTTAAAGAAGTATACACATATGTTTACGTGGGAAATGTTGCTGGATCATTTGGTGATGTTGAAGATAAAGTTACAAATACAACATCAAGCGAAGATGAAACAATCAGTTCTGATTTATATGCCTTATTTAAAGAATTGGTTGATAAATATTTAGCTCTAGTAGCTTAATTAAGGAGCAGTTTAAAATGGGGTTAAGAATATATAATTCACTTACTAATAAAATTGAAGAATTTATACCAAGCCAAAAAGGTGTAGTGAATATGTATGTTTGTGGACCTACAGTTTATAATTACATACACATAGGAAACGCAAGACCAGTCATATTTTATGATATGGTTAAAAATTATTTAGAATTTTCGGGTTATAAAGTTAATTATGCATCAAATATAACTGATGTTGATGACAAAATAATAAATAAAGCGATAGAGAATAATAAAACTGAAGAAGAAATCGCTAAATATTATGAAGATGCATATTTTAAAAGTGTTGAACTTGTTGGTTCAAATAAGCCTGATTATATTCCACATGCTACCAAATATATTCCTGATATGATTAATTTTATAAATGAATTAATCAAAGAAGGTTATGCATACGAAAAAAATGGCAATGTATTTTTTAGAGTAAGTAAAGTGGAAAATTATGGTGAATTATCTGGCCAAAGACTAGAAGATTTAGAAAGCGGAGCTAGAGTTGATGTAGATGATGAAAAAGAATCTCCATTCGATTTCTCATTATGGAAAAAGACAGAAACAGGAATTAAATGGGATTCACCATTTGGCAGCGGTAGACCAGGATGGCATACAGAATGTGTGGTAATGAATTATAAATTATTCGGTACTTCTTTAGATATTCATGGTGGTGGTATGGATTTAAAATTTCCACATCATGAAAATGAAATATCACAGTTTAAAGCGTTATATCATACTCATTTAGCTAAATACTGGATGCATGTAGCACGACTTGATTTGGGTAAAGAAAAGATGAGTAAATCTATTGGCAATGTTATTTATGTCAATGATTTAAAAGATAAAACTGAAGGTATGATTTTAAGATCACTCATTTTATTTTCACCTTACCGTAATATAATTCAGTATGATAAAGAAAATAAATTGTTCAATCAATATAAGACTGAATATGAAAAATGGCAAAGATCATACAAGATGGCATTATATGAATTACAAGCAAGTAATATGCTATGTGATGATATGCTTAAAGAAGATATCGATAGATTCATAGAATATATGGATGATGATTTTAATGTTCAAAATGTTTTAATGCTTGTAAATGAAATATTTAAAGAAATTAATCAATATACTAGAAATAAAGATTTTGAAAATTTAGCTTTGAAGGTTAAAACTATTGAAACAATATTTAATGTATTAGGGATTAATTTATTCATCGATAAAATGAATGAAAAAGAACTTGATACATATAAAAAATGGCAAGAAGCAAGAAATAATAAAGATTTCGAACTTGCTGATAAACTAAGAAAAGAGTTAATTGAATGGAAAATAATCTAAAAAGTAATGAATATAATGGACTTACGCTTGCTTATATAGGTGATGCTGTATATGAGATTTATATTAGAAATTTTATAATATCATTAGGTTATAAAAAAGTTAATGATATTCATAAACATGTAATTGAATATACAAGTGCTTTATCTCAAGCAAAATATATGTCACTGCTTTTAGATAAAAACATTTTAACTGATTTCGAACTAAATCTTTATAAAAGGGGTAGAAATACTCACCCTTCTACAACGAGAAGAAATGTTGATTTGAAAATATATTTGGAGGCAACAGGCTTTGAAGCGTTAATCGGAGCCCTATATATTGACAATAATATTTCTCGCTTAGAAGAAATAATTAGTTTGATTACAGAAGGAGGGTTATAATGGCAAGATATCCTAACATTGATGATTTATCTGATGATGAATTAGCTGAATATCTTAATAATACTGAAGAAGAGGATTTAAAAGCTGATGAAACAGAGGAAGATGAAGATACAAATAATCCTGATGCCATAATCTATAAGGATGAGGAAGAAAAAATTGAGATAGTTAATGAAACTAAAGTATCTGCCGAAATAGATATGCTTCCTCCAAAGGATAGAAAAAGGATCTTAAAAGAGGAAAGAAAACAAGAATATTTAATTGAAAAAGAACGTAAAAATGAAATTAGAAAGCGTAGAAAGGCATTATTAAATGAACCTTCTAAACTTGTAAGATATGATACGGACCCACAATTAGGTTTACCATCAGATATCGTTAATGATAGAATTATTGATGGCCTTGTTAATGAAACACAGGATACTAGAACAAGACCGATTTGGAAAATTATATTAACTAATTTCTTATCATTCTTTAATATTTTGATGTTCTTTATCGCCGGAATGTTAATTTCTGTTGGAGCTTATTTGGATTTAACATTCTTGCTGATAGTTTTAGCTAATGTTATCATAAGTATCATTCAGGAAATAAGGGCTAAAAAAATTATTGATAACTTATCATTATTAAATTCACCTACAGCTATTGTAAGAAGGGATGGAGTAAACCATGAGATAGCTGTTAAAGAATTAGTTTTAGATGATCTTATGTTGCTTGATGCCGGAAGACAAATATGCGCTGATTCAATTTTGGTTGAAGGCTCAGTTGAAGTAAATGAATCACTTCTTAGTGGTGAATCAGAAGCAATAGTAAAAAATCCTGGAGATTTATTATATAGCGGATCATTTGTTATTTCAGGGAGATGTAGCGCCAAAGTTGATAAGGTTGGCAAGGATAATTACATTGAAAAATTATCAGACCAGGCAAAAATGTATAAAAAGCCTAAGAGTGATTTGTTAAAATCCTTGAATAGAATAATTCAGGTTATGTCAGTACCAGTAATAGTACTTGGTGTAAGTTTGTTCTTTATAATGTATTTGGGAAGAGATGTACCTTATGTAACAAGTATTAGAAAAACAGCTGGTGCGATGATTGGTATGATTCCATCAGGCTTATTCTTAACGTCTTCTATCGCTTTAACATTATCTGTTATCAGACTTGCTCAAAAGAAAGTGCTTGTTCAGGAATTATATTGTATTGAGATGCTTGCCAGAGTAAATTGTATTTGTCTTGATAAGACCGGTACTATTACTGATGGTACAATGGTTGTCAAAAATGTAATAGATTATAATTCTGTTCATGGTTTGGCAACAAAAAATATTATCTCGGCAATGCTTAACGCACTCGAGGATACTAATCTTACAAGTAACGCACTGAAAGAAAAATTTGGTTTGGGCAAGAGAATAAAACATGTTGCCGCGATACCATTTTCATCCCAGAGAAAATATCAGGCTGTAACATTTGATAGATTTGGAACTTTTATTCTAGGCGCTCCAGAATTTGTATTAAGAAGCAATTATGAAAAATATAAAAATGATATCAACAAGTATGCTCAGTTAGGCTTTAGAGTTCTATGCCTTGCTTATCGTGATGGTAAAATAGAAAATGGTGAATTACCTAATAGTGAGGTTTTGATTCTATCAATGATATTAATTGAAGATACAATCAGACCAGATGCGATAAACACTATCAAATATTTCAAGGACTCTGGTGTTGAAGTTAAAGTAATATCAGGTGATAATCCTATCACTGTATCTAAAATCAGCCAAAGAGCAGGAATTGATAATGCTGATAAATATATCTCACTTGATGGTATGAGTGATAGTGATATTATCAAATGTGCATCAAAATATACTGTATTTGGTCGTGTTTCACCAGCACAAAAACGTCTTTTGGTTCATACATTAAAAGAGGAAGGAAAGACAGTTGCCATGACAGGCGATGGTGTTAATGATATATTAGCCTTAAGAGAGGCTGACTGTTCAATCGCTGTTGCTTCAGGATCTGATGCTGCAAGAAATTGTTCACATCTAGTATTGCTTGATTCTAATTTTGATTCAATGCCTAGTGTTGTATCAGAAGGTAGAAGAGTTATCAATAACATTACTAAAGTTTCTTCACTTTTCTTAACCAAGACAATATTTTCATTATTCTTAGCAATTCAGGCTTTGATTATGGGTACTTATCCAATTCAGACAAATCAGTTGTTCTTAATTGATACTTTATCTATAGGTATCCCATCACTTGTTCTAATCAATGAACCGAATAATAACCCGGTTAAGGGTAAGTTTATATTCAATGTCGTTAGAGAAGCACTTCCTGGTGCGCTCACGATATTGATGATATCGATTATTGTATTTAGCCTAAGAGGCGCAATATACATCGATGATTTAAGCTTGACTACTATTATTATCGTTGCTGCAACGCATACATGTTTGATGGTATTATTTAATGCCTGCAAGCCATTTAATACTATTAGAAAGGCTTTATTTATCGTATGTTATACAATATTCTTATTTGCAGTAACGGTTCTTCCTCAGTTGTTTGAATTAAGGCCGATATTTGGCTTCGCTGAATATCACTCTACAACAATTGAGGAACAGATAATTACATATTATCCAAGTGTTGGAATCTCAAAAAATAACTATTATGTGATTGATGACAGAGTAAGTGAGCTTGCAGTTGACAACAATTCTACTACAACTACCCTTACTGCTGCTGTTGATGATGATGGTAACATCTATTATGCCATAAATGGTGATAGGCCCTATTATTTAGTAGATTCAACTAAAGTTTATTTCAAAATTGATATACCAAAATTAAGTTATGATGCAAAAGGTAATATCTATATTGGCGGTTATACTGTAAATGACATCTATTTTAATGATGATATTTCAGAACAAATTGAGATAGATGAATCTGGATATCTTTGGTATTATAAGAAAAATACAGATGGAAGTTATGTAACAGATTCAAATGGCGCGAAAGTAAAAATTCCTGTTAATGTTACACTTACAAGAAGTAATACTTATTATGATTATGAAGTTAAATATGGTTCATATAAAGCTGATGAGGCAGTATATCAAGCTTGTGTTATGCCAACACTTGAAGTTAAAAATGGTGAACTTATAATAAATGGATTCCAGTCTAATGAATATAAATATAAGGTTGATGGAAGTGACAATTCTTATACAATATCAAAAAATTCAGAAGGCAAATATTTATTGCTAGTAAACGGTAAACCTATTTATGCAACAAATAATGATGGTACAACTAGAAATACTCCATATGAAATATCTATACCAAGCTATACAACAACAGTTACCTACAATAATAGCCCTCAATTTATTTTTGGAGCTATTAATACTGATATAAATATATTTGAAGTTTATGGAAAACAAAATGATTTAGGCTACTATCTTACAGATGTTGATGGCAAAGAGATTACATATAATCCTATTACAGGCATTTATTATGTTAATGGTGTAGAATCTGATTTCAATTTTGTAAATGTAGGTAGTGAAGGATTTAAAAATTATCTTGATTTTGATGATGAAGATATAGATGTACTTTATGGCGATAAATATTTAATGGTTACTGCTGAAAATAGAGATAGTACATTTAGATTAAAAGCATCTGATAAAACATTTATCTGCGGTGGTAACGCAACTATTGATAATAAGAATTACGCGCCGACCATCGAAGTCAGTACAGAAGGTAATTATATAATTGATGGTTATTATACTCATTATACTGCAAGTTCTTCTACATTAAATCCACAAATCAATTCAAATAACTATTTAATTTTAGGAGATGTACAAACTGATTATTTAGTTTCTGCAAATAATGTAACTACATCATCTAGTGGTATAGTTCAGGAATTATCAGTTTATAACAAGATTTTCTTACTTATGTTATGCTTGCTGGCAGTACCTGTAATGAAATTATTCAAGGGCTTTGTTCCATGGGTAAAGAAGCAAGCTCAAGTTTTATTGAAGATTATTGGCAAAATCTAAAAGAGGGAATTATGAATTACAAACATAAAGTCCAATATTATGAAACTGATATGATGGGTATTACTCATCACTCAAATTATGTTCGCTGGATGGAGGAAGCCAGAATTGAATTCATGAAAGATTTTGGCTGGGATTATTCTTTAAATGATGAATTTGGCATTTCAGCTCCCGTAATCTCATCAAGCTGTGAATACAAAAAAACAACCACATTTGGTGATGTAATTGAAATTGAAGTATTAGTTGAAGAATATAATAGCGTAAGATTAAAATTCTTATACTTTATGTATAATGCTAAAGGTGATGTTGTATGTATTGGTAGGACAACACATTGCTTTTTAAGTAAAGAAGGAAGAATAATAATAATTAAAAAAGTTTTACCAAGTCTAGAAGAAACCCTACTTAAGATATACTCTTTATCTAAAGAGACTATCAGTAAAAGATAAATAAAATAAAAAAATGTGGTATGAGATATTAGATTCAATATTGGTTCTAGTATTTCAATACCACTTTTTATTTTATTCAAATGTTTCTTTTACTTCTACAAGTAGGTCTCTTATCTTAAGATGCTGTGGGCATATATATTCACATTTACCGCATTTTATACAATCTGATGCCTTACCTTTATTTTCTGTATGTCTTTTGTAATTTCCTATGCCATCATAATTTTTATATAATTTTTTATTGTTGTAATCTTTAAATAACATAGGTATAGGAATATGCTTAGGGCAGCCTTCAACACAATATTTACAATTTGTACAGGAAATAGTAGGAATATTTTTAAATATCTGTACTACTTCTTTTATAGCTTTTGCTTCAACAGCATTTATCTTTTTAAAATCAGCCATATAACTCAAATTATTATTCATCTGACTTATATTGCTCATGCCCGATAATACCATAACAACCTGATCTAATGATGCAGCAAATCTTATAGCATAAGATGCATAAGAACTGTTACCTAATTTATTAAATACATTTTCTGCTTCATTAGGTAAAAATGCTAACTTTCCACCTTTAACAGGTTCCATTATAAGTACAGGTTTATTATGTTTAACACAGACATCATAACATAATCTACTTTGAATTTCTGGATCCTCATAATCAAGATAATTTAATTGTATCTGGACAACCTCAATTTCAGGATATTCAGTCAATATTTGATCTAAGATATCATTTGTATCATGAAATGATATACCAAGATGTTTAATTTTACCTTCTTCTTTCAATTTTATAGCTGTTTCATAAGCGTTGCATTTTTTATAATGCTTAAAATTATTTCTGTTTTGAGCATGCATTAAATAAAAATCAAAATATTCTACACCACAAGTTTTTAACTGATTATAAAAAAAAGGCCTTATATCTTCTTCCTTATCAAAATAATTTTCAGTTAATTTATTTGTCAATAAAAATTCATTTCTTTTATACCTTGATGATATACATTTATTTACAGCTATTTCACTTTTGCCATCTATGTAGCCATGTGCTGTATCAAAATAATTGAAGCCTTTTGCGATAAATTCATCAACCATCTCTGATACTTGGTTATAATCTACTTCATTACCAATCATTGGTAGTCTCATAAGACCAAATCCAAGCTTACCCCTTAACTCTTTAAAAAATTTATTCATGTTGTTTTCCCTCATTTACATTTTATCATAAATAAGAAAAAAAGCCTATATGAAATTCACAAGTTAGATTTTAGAGTTTTCAGAATATCTATGTATTTTATTTTTTCTATCTTTTTGTACGCCTCTTTTATATTTGATTTCAGGATAACCAAATCCTACGATTAATCCCATATAATGATCCTTTGGTATACCTAATAATTCTCTGCCATTTGGGACAAGTTCATTTAATACTTCAGCGGGATAACTCATAATAATTGTCCCTAAAGAATAGGCGTTAGCTAAAAGTTCAAAATAAGCTGTTGCAAAAATGCAGTTAGCTTTACTGTCTTCTGCCCATTTTCCTACGCATTTTTCATGTGCGATAAATAGATGTGGAGCACCACAAAATAATAAATCATTTTTTCTAACAGTCTTTTCAGATTCTTTCATTTTTGAATAAAAGAATGAAGAAAAACTATGGGTGTAAATGCCTTTTTTAGCATCATCATCCATTATTTTATAAGCGATATTTCTTATTTCAGCAACTCTTTTTTTATCATCTATAATAGTATATTCAACATTGCATGAATTACCGCCTGTTGGAGCACATTCTAAAGCTTTTAAAATGTTATCTATTATTTTTGAATCAACATTTTCATCAAGATATCTACGTGTACTTCTTCTATATGAAACAAGATTTCTAACTTCATCTCCTAAATTATCATCCGGTTTTAAAAATGAGTCCTCAGGGTTCTTGCCAAAGATTGAAATCGCTCCAGTTGGGCATACTGCAAGACAGTGCTCGCATCTCCAGCATCCTCTCCAACCATAGCGTTCGAAATCTTTCATTATAGGGTGGTTACCTTTCATTTCTAAAACCATACCGCTGCAGACATTAACACAGTTATTACAACCTATACATTTATTTAAATCAACTTTAAATTTTGTTAAATCTTTTATACCCATTTCACATAACTCTTTCCTTTAATAATTTAGCAAAATTTATTCCTAATTCTTTTAATGTGTTTTTACCAAAATAATCATTATCACCCATATATACATTCCAGTATGTACTGCTTACTAATGTCATTTCACTATATGTAAAATATTTGTTTATTCTGTCTAAGGCACAGCTAGCCCCTTCTCTCCATACTGTGGCAACGCTAGCCGCAAGTTTGTTTTTGAATAATCTTCCGTGACATGATCCTGCATAAAATACTCTATCAAGAATTGAACATAAGGCGCCATTAGGTCCGGCAAAATAAACAGGTGTTCCTATTATTATTCCATCAGAATTAGCTATTTCATCTATTATTTGATTACATACATCATCATTATGTACACAGTGGTATTTATTTTGGCACCATTCACATTCCTGACAGCCTATAACTGGCTTATTACCTATTTCAATATAGGAAATTTCAATATCATTTTTAATTAATTCTTCTTCCACAAGCTGCAATGCTTTTTTAGTGTTTCCTTTTTTATGAGGACTACCATTTACTAATACTACTTTCATTAATCCATCACCACTACTATTTTTCCATCAATTCCTTTTTCTTGTGCCTTAATAGCATCCTTGATATTTTTAAATTTAAATTCAGCACCAATATAAGGAATAATATCATATTTATCGATGAAATTAAAAATATCATCGATTATTTTTTGTGTAGGATAATTAGAAAAAAATCCTGTTAAATAACAACCATTAGGAATCTCTTTTATTGGATCAAAATTATTTAAAAAATATTCACCGCCTAATATTCCTGTGTTACAGAGGATGCCATTTTTGTAAAGATGAGAAAGCGAATCCCTTATTGTCCTTGGTCCAATTAATTCTAATATTTTATTTGCATAAAATCCATCAGGAAGATGATATTCACTATCTAGTATTGCTTCACAACCAAAGCGAGTAATTAAATCTAGCTTTTCTTTTTTATGTGTAGTTGCGTAAACTTTGCATCCTAAAGCTTTTGCCATTTGCATTGAGGCATAGCCTAAGGCAGATGTAGCACCTCTTATAAGTAAGATGTCATTTTCTTTTAAATTTAATGATTCAAATAAAGAGCCATAAGCAGTAAAAAATGTTTCCGGTACTGCTGCGATATATTTGGTATCAAGTTTAGTCTTAATGTGAAATAAATTTTTTAGTGGTGCTATTAGATATTCTTCATAAGATCCATTGAAATTTCTTCCTAGTCCTCCCATTATAGAGCAGACTAAATCACCTTTTTTGAAGTTATCATCTAGTGATTCTTCTATAATTCCAATACATTCAATTCCAGGAACAATTGGTCTTTTAATGTATGAAGCTCTTATTTCATTAACCCTTAATATAAGTTCAGAATGATTCATTCCAAAACCTAGAACTTTGACTAAAGGCCACCCCTTTTTGGCTACTGGCTTATCAATTTCTATTAATTTTACATCATCGCTATTTGTTACATCATTTAGTAATAAAGCTTTCATTTTATACCTCCATCCAGCACTGTGGGTCAGCATCATACATATTGTTGGTATATCCATATGTTACTGAAGGACATCCTCTGCAAAATGCTTTTAATTTACACTTGTTACATTTTATAAATTTATCATATTTCCTATATTCATCCATCTTATCTGATGTCCATATATCATATAAGCTGTTATTATAGATTGATGCGATAGGAGATTCCATTCTTCTACATGCATATACCATACCTGTAGGTAGAATTGTTATGTGATTTCTGGCTAAGTTGCATCCATCTATGATACTGTTTTTTGGCAAATTTTCTTTTGGTTTAAATAATCCTTTTTCATATAAAAATAAAGTCCATAGATGATCCTTTAACTGATATGTTGTTTTACTATCTTTGTGAATCATATATTTTTTAAAACATTCATCCATATATGCCTTATATTCAAGGGGTGTCATATGTATATCAGGGTCATACGCTTTTTCTATTGATGTGGGGCAGTACCTTCCTACTGCGTATACATCTACACCTAGTTCATCAACTAAATCAATAAGCTCTGGAATTTCTTTATGGTTTGTTTTAGATACGGTTGACATTACCGCAACCCACATTCCAGATTCCTTTATTATTTTTATTGCATTTATTGTCGCATCAAAGGAACCTTCTTTTCTAAACATATCATGAGTTTGTTTTAATCCATCAAGTGATACTTGATATTTAACGCAACCAAGATTTTTCATTTTTCTGCAGACATCTAATGTCAGATGAAATGGATTACCCATTATACAAAATCTTATTTGGTTTTTATGAAAATATTCTAATAATTTCCAAAAATCAGGGTGC
>CAKZZJ010000205.1 GCA_937885165.1 uncultured Caryophanales bacterium | reverse complement strand
CACTTCTTGAAAGAAATAATCTTAAAAGTGAAGCTTTTATTCATGAAGATTTTTTCAAAATCTTTTCTATTAAATCAAAATCATTTATCTCAGCTAGAAATAAGCTTGAGGGCATAGGATTATTAATAACTTATCTTGATAATGATGGCGATTATACATATATTGTTAACCCACCTCTTACTGCGAGAAATTTTATCAAGGATGCAACACTAGGCTTATATTTATATTCAAAAATAGGAGATGCGACATTCTCACAGTTAAGTAGGCATTTTAAGATAGAAAAGATTGAAAAGAATGATTATCAGAATATAACTAAATCATTTGATGAAGTATATGAATCAATATTAACAAATGATGGAACATATGATAAATTTTCTTATATTTTAGGCAGAAAATTGAATCAGAACATAAAAATCAAATATTCTAAATTTGATTTTGAATATTTCTCTAAAAATATTGATAAATCACTACTTGAAACAGGAGTCACTACTAATTTTTCAAATCAGATTATCAATTTATCATTTGTATATGGTTTTACTGAAGATGAAATGATTGGCTTATTTAATGATTCAATCAATAAAACAGGATATTATGATTATCGTTTATTAAAAAGAAAAGCCAATAATTTATTCAAATTTAAAAGGAATATGAACGGGCCGATATTAAAAGAAAAAGAAGAAGATAAAGTTGATTCTGAGACACTTAATAACTGGCTAGAAAATGCACCAGCATCAGAGATTTTAGCATCATCTTATCCTGAATTTCCTGCATCATATCTAGATACAATAAATTCTATTTATCAGTCAGTAGAATTACCAAGAGGCGTGCTTAATGTCATGATATTAAAGGTACTTACTGATAAGGGTGGAGAATTACCAAGTGCCAAATATTTTAAGAAGATGAGTGAAACTTGGATAAGTGATAATATATTTTCTACTGAAGATGCGATAAAATATTCTGTTACTGCCAAAATACCATCAGCCATTGATAAGAAAAAAGATGATCCTAATGATAACGGAGGTTTCACAGAATTATGATAAAAGCGAATTTATCATATGATGAAAATGATGTTTCTTCATATGTTGAAATGGTCCAAAAATTATTTCCTGAAGATGAAGTTGATATCTTTAATGCAAATGATTTATATAAATGCTATACAGATAGAAAAAACTGTATGAATTGTAAAGGATTAAAATACTGCAAAAATGAAAATAAAGGCTTTATATATAAAAAAGAAAACAATAATTTTTATTATGAAGCTTGTAAATACGAAAAAGCATTTTTAAAATCAAATACTAATCTTATTAGTACATTATTTTTACCTGAAAAGATATTAAATGCCAAGATTGAAGATTTTGATATGAATTCTGAAAGCAGAAAAAAGATATTCTTGCAACTAAATAATTTTTTAAATGCATATAAAAATAAAGAACATTCAAAAGGATTATATCTTTATGGTGATTTTTCAGTTGGAAAGACATATGCTTTAGCAGTTATAGCAAGTGAACTTGCTAAAAATGATATATCATCATTGTTGATTTATTTTCCTGATTTAGTAATTGAATTGAAAAATTCAATTGGTACAAATAGGTTTCAGGATTTAATCAATATGTTAAAGAGTGTAGATGTACTCATGCTTGATGATTTAGGTAGCGAAAATATGACACCATGGATAAGAGATGAAATATTAGGACCAGTAATTAATTACCGTGTACTTGAGGGTAAGCCGATATTTATTTCATCAAATATTACTCCAAAAGAACTAAAAAAACATCTTGCGATAACTAATCTAAAAGAAGATGAACTTAAAGCAGAAAGAATTATATCAAGACTTACAGCTATGGTTAATAGTCTAGATATGTCTGATTCTAGTAAATACGAAAGAAATTAATGAGTCTTAAATATAAATTAAGGCTTTTTAATTTGTATTTCATGCAAAAGGATGCTTAGTAGTTTATTTATATAATCTAGATTACTTTTAAATGCATAAAAAATCAGGAAAAAATATGTAAATTTGGTAAAATTTTATTTGACAATTGAATGGTATTAATCTATAATTATTTTGTTGCATTGTGCACCACTTAGAAATGGTTTAAATGATTTATATCTACCATAATAGTGTGTCTTAAATTTAATAATGAGGAGGTAATATGACATGTATGCAATAGTAGAAACTGGCGGGAAACAAGTTAAGGTTGCCGTTGGCGATAAGATTTTTGTTGAAAAACTTGAAGCTGAAGTTAATTCTACATATACATTTGATAAAGTATTATTAGTAGAAGATGACAAAGTTAAAGTTGGTACACCTTATGTTAAAAATGCTAAGGTTACTGCAAAAGTTTTAAAGCAAGGAAGCTTCTCTGATGACAGGTTGAATTT
>CAKZZJ010000204.1 GCA_937885165.1 uncultured Caryophanales bacterium | reverse complement strand
CAGATAGTTTTATTAATAAAGAAATAAATATAGGTAAATACAAATATGAGTTGAATAATTTAAACGAAAAACTAACTATATTAAATAAAGAAAAGAATGATGTTGAAGTAGAAATAGAAAAACATAATGAAATAGTTAAGTCACTTAATAGGCTATATTTAATAATTGAAAATGAATTTGATAAAGATAATTTCAGTATAGAGTTCTTTAATAAAATAATTCAAATAGTAATAATAGGAGGTATTAGTGAAAAAGGAACTAGGTTACTGTTAATTTCTACTTTATTATCTCCTGGATTTTTAACTTTATTTTAACCAATAATTTTGGTTATTTTTGTTACAACAAATAATAGTTTAACTTTATTTTATTCAATATGTTTAAATTATCGTATCTTATAATTAAAGAAAAATACCATACTGTTTGATCAATATGGTAAATCTCTATCTAAATAATCATATAAGTGTGGTACTCTAAGTAAATCGATTAATACTTCTTCAGTAAATTCGGCAAGTAATTCATATGGTAATGGAGTTTTAATATCTTCTTCACAATGTTTAGATAGATATTTTTTCATTTTCTTAAAATATCTATCATTATTCATATATACATCAATATTATCTTTTATTAACATTGATATATCAAATTTAATATAATCTTCTAAATTCATTTTATTATCCTAAAGCAAGTTCATTTGCTGCTTCTAAAACAATATCACTATCTATTGTTTGCAAATCCTTGCTTTTTCCTATTATAAAACATTTTGTAATTATATTATTAGCTACTCTTATAGAACCATTACAAGCATTATAAATTGCTTCTAATGCTTGTTCATTAAATATTCCATTATTACCATGTGCTAATTTTATTCTTGATTCAATATATTCTTTTAATTCTACTTTATTTATACCTACCATATTATAACTTACTGTTATTCTTTGTGTTAACGCTTCAAATATGTTTCTTCTTAAAATACTGTTTAATACTGGTTGTCCAACCAATATTAATGATGCATAATTTTTACTATCCAAGTCAAAATTTAATAACATTTTTAAATCATTTAAAATACTTGTACTTAAATATTGTGCTTCATCTATAACGATTATTACATTTATTTTCTTATCTCTTGCTAATGTTAATATTTGGTTTTGAATATCTCTAAACATATCTATTTTTTTAAATGATGGTTCAATACCTAATTCATAACTTAATTGCCTATAAAATTCTTGAGTTGTAAGTGTTGACATACACATATATATAATCTTATATAAATTACCATTTAATTCATTTAAAAAGTTTCTAATAGCAAATGTTTTGCCCATCCCTGGATTTCCTGTAATTAGTGCCATCGTTTTATTATCTTTAATAAAATTTAGTCTATTTTTTAATATTTCAAAATCTTTAGATTGATAAGCATATTTTGTTTCAATATTCTTATCAAATGGATTAAACTCTAATCCATAATAACTTAAATACATATTAATACATCGTTTCCTTTCTTCTAATTTTTGAATTAGCTACTTTATCAACTAAATGAACACTTTCTATTTTTTTACCATCATCATATATCCAAGCCTTAGTTTTATCACTAAAATCATATTTAATAGTTATTTTCTTGCCTATATATTTGGTAGGTACTTCATATTCTAACTTATTTATATGAGCAACCGAATCAGATCTTATTGTTGGGTATGCTGTATGTAAGAAATATTCATCTATTTGATTATTATCTATCTTTTTAATTCTATCTTGATCTTTAAACCATCTTTGTTTAGGGCTTATTTCATTATTATCATTATATAAGGAACTATGAACTTTATTATTATATTCATTTACAAAAAAATTCAACATTTCATTAAGTTCACCTCTGTTTTTGGCACATATAATAGCAAGTTGTTCATTTTTATATGTTTTACCATTGTCTAAAAATATTCTTTTAGGTATACCATATTTCTTTAACCCTTCTTTAAAAGTATTTTGAAAATTGATAGCGTTATCTTCATAATAAAATTTGGCATTGGTAATAAGTCTAGATGCATCATCAATTACAGCAATTAAATAAGTTTTAACTTTCTTATTATTTATTGTTAGATATGGTCCATGAGAGGTATCCGCATCCCACATGTCGTTGGCGAATTCCATTTCAAAAGCCCGCCTATCAACTTTACCATCATCACCAAACAATAAATAATTATCACGAATAAATTTTAAAACAGTTGATTTAGATACATTAAATTGATTAATATAACCATCTTCAATTAATTTTTGATAAATTAATGTACCACTTATATGTGGAAATTGTTCTTTATAATCAATAATTTTTTGTTGTGCATCTGTTGTAAGTCTTCTTGATGTATTTAAGTCAGTTCTAGTCTTAGGAATTAAACCATTATATCCATATTTTTGATAATCTATGTACCACGCCTTAATTGTCGTAGCTCTTACTTTAATATCTTTATCATTTAAAGTATAAGTTTTTGAAGCTGTTTTCCTATAATATTCTTCTTTCGATTTTTCTTCATATGTATTATTTACAACTGGAGAAATTAAACCATAGCGAAATAAAGCAATGGCATTTTTTGCTTTATCTCTTTCACTTTGTTCCATCTAATCATCTTCCTTTCCGAACATTTTTTATTATAAACAATGCTCATAAAGAAGGAAATGCTATTGCTATTCAAAATCCCTTAAGGGATTATACATAATGGAACACAGGTTGTTTTAAATAAGAAATACGGGTGATGATAATCATTATAGAAATTCATTAAGAATATAGAGTTTTCTTTTACTATATTATTAATTATTTGTTTTAGATCATTATTAATTTTTAAAATTACTGATGCAGACAATGAATAAATATTAAACTTCTTAATCCAATCATAAAAAAGCTTATGTTGTATTTTTAATCTATCTAATATTTGATTTAATTTAACTTTATTATAATAATCATTTAAGGCGTTCATAATAGTACTAGCTTCGTATATTGCATACGGCAATATAAATTCAGGTAATATAGCATGATACTTTTGTCTTCCTGGTATTTTAGAACAATGATTACATTTGCAAACAGCTATATCAATAGTAATATTAATTATTTCACTATTATTGTAATATGTTAAATTTCTTTGATACTTTTTATGAAAAGTTAATGATTTACTGCCACAACAAGGACATTTTAAATTACTATAATTATTACAATCACAATAGTTATAATAGGCATATATTGCTTGTTCTATCGAATTTGTACCTAAAATTTGCATATTTGTCTTGATTTTATCAATACCTAATGTTATCATAATTACATCATCACTTTCTTATGAATTTGATGTTTTGTTGCGAAGAAAGAAACGGTTTAGCGATTGAATCTTTCTTCTTTTTTTTAATACCATCAAAAAAACTACCAAAAGTAGGTAGTTAAAATAATTTAAAAATCTATTTGCAATTTATTTTATACGATTATTGACATATTGTCACTAATAATTTTGAAATATTAGTTAAAATTAGGAGAATATAATCTGCTCATTAACAGGTTACCTCATTTAATTAGATTTATTTATAGTGAC
>CAKZZJ010000203.1 GCA_937885165.1 uncultured Caryophanales bacterium | reverse complement strand
CAAGCCGGTGATTCCTTCAAAATCGAGATCAAAGCTCGTCCAGCTCTTGATACATTAGGAACTCTTGGTTTTGGTAGAATTGTTGCTTATCGTAAAGAGAAAGAATATGTCAGATTAGATATGCCATATCCAATCCAACACTTCATTACTCTTCCAAATATTGACAAAATGGCTTATACCACAGCGTTTGTTGGCCAAGTTTCAGTTGTTCAATTACCATACAACCAAAGTTCAGCTAGCTTAGGCATTGTCACATATTGGGATTTCACAAGTCAAGTTGCTTAATTGTTGTGAAATTATAAATCAGGTATCAACTTAATTATCTCTCCAATTGTTTAAGTTAGATATAAAGTATAAGGACTGATCTAGACTGATAAATCAAATCTTATTCAGTCTTAATTGGTCCTTATTTTATTAAAAGAAGGAGATTATTATGAAGAAAATAGTTAAAATTAAAGATACATACGAAGTAGTCATTGATAATTGTGAAAATATGACTAACACAGAAATTAAGAAAACTGCGTTAGAAGTCGTTAAACTAATTCAAAGAAAAGAAATCAGAGATATGTATGAACCTATTTCTTCTTTTAAAACATTTAAATATTTAGATAAAACAAAACAAGGTCTCGATGTTGTCAAAGTATTTGAAGATTTAAGAGATAATAGAATGCATGTAATCTGTCATAGACCAAGTGATGATACATATATTATTGGATTAGGTTATTCACCAGATGATGGCGTATGGAATCAAGGTAGATATGATTTTAGTTCTTTAGATAAAGCTGAAGCATATTTGAAAAAAGACTACAAAGTTAAAGAATTTGTTAAAGAAACAAAGGATATTAAAGTAGAAGATGTTCAAAATAAAGGTGAACAAATTGTTAAAGTTTTAGCAGAAGCATTAAAAGGTGAATGTGGTCCTTTTGGAGGAGAAAATCCAGAATTAAAAGGTAATAAATTAGGACTATATAGTCAAGCACCAACAGAATGGTTTGTCTTTAATGAAGATGGCTCAGTTGATTTTGAAAATTTAGAAGAACTCATTAATGACGATCCTGATAATTGGAGCGTTGACGATGAAGATGATAAAACAATTGTTATATCAGAAAATAAACACTTTGACTCTGTAAAAGATTTATTACATTCAGATTTATTATGGTTTGAATATTTAGATGAAGCTGATATTTTAGGTAAAATAGATGCTATTCTTAAAGAAGAAGTTACTGATGCTAAAGTCGGAGATATTCCAGTAAATTCGCCAGAAGAAGAAGTAAATATTACCTATACAGAAAAATTAAAAGGTGGCAAAAATGCATTAACATTTGGTATGATTGAAAATGCATTTAAAGATAGAGGTAAAGATGGTGGTAAAACATTTGAAGCCTATATAAATGTTGTCATTGAAAGTTTAAAAGATGACATTAAAAATGCTGAATTCATCGTTTCGGGTGAAATGAAACCAACGAGAAAATTATTATTAGAAGATTATGTTAAAATAGAGCATCTTGTTGAAAAAGCTGGTTTAGAAGATAAATTAACAATTATGAGCCCACTTGTTGATGAATTATCAGAAAAACTTAATTTGAATTATTGGAAACAACCTAAATTTAAAAAATCCACTCAAAAGCAAGCTAGTAGAGAATTAAGAAATAAGCATAGATGGGATTCAAAGATTACAAAAACTATGAAGCCTGTCTTCTTGTGCACAAAATCAGATTTAACAGCTTCATATAATGATGCAAAACAAGGTAAATTACCAGAAGTCTTTGAAGGCAACTTAGAAAAAGTTCGTAAAGATATGGCTGCTGATTATGATAGAATTATGCAAGGTAGAGATACCTATGTTGAAGATCCAAGAATTAACAAAACTTTACCTGAAATAGTTGATTTATATAAAACGGCATTAAAATATGCAGATGATCTAGAATATTCAGATTATGCTAGAGAATTTGCTCTTATGCTCGAAACCATTAAAAAACATTGGGGACTAGCAGGAGAATAATTATGGCTCAACATCATTTTATAGATCCGTTATTTTTCTTAGATGCTATCAATGAATTTGGTGTATTCTATGATTGGTTTGCAATGACAGGCTATGATACTGATGATATGGGTAGAAGAATAGCCCAGTTTGACAAACAAGAAATCTTTGGTTCATTACAACCTCAAACTGGATCTATAAACTTTTCTACTACAGGTAATACAACTTCATTAAAATATAAGTTTTATTGTATGTCAAAATATCGTATAAATTATGGTGATTTTATTCATTATCACGAAAGATATTTACATGTAGATGAAGTTCAAGAATATGATGAAGCTGGAGTTAGAGAAGTAAGTTTAACAATGGTAAATCTAACTGATTACAGAGATTTTGAAGATTATCTCAAATATTTAACGGGAGAAAAAACGGTATGATTAAACCTATTACTTATGAGGAAATAATCAAAAAACTACGAAATGTAGTAATGACAAATACTAAACTTCCCGGAAATAAAGTATTAAATGCTTTATCTGTAAGAGGAACAGATTTATCTGATGTAATTTCATCAACAAAAACTTATTCATTTTCATTAGGTGATGTATTTATCTTATTTGAATTATTAAAAGATCAAAATGGTGATAATTATATTACTCCAAAAGATGATGATAATATGATTGCTATAGCGTCATATACATATCATTTAATGATTTATGGAAATGGATCAGATTTATGTTCTCAAGTTCTCAGAACTACATTCAAACAACCAAAAGTTGCTATGGATTTACGAGAAGAGGGAATATATGTTAGAACAGTTAATTCTGGTGAAACAATAAATGAATTTATTAACAACACATTGTTATTAAGAAATGATTTAGAAGTTAAAATAGAAGTAGCGTATGTTCTAGAAAATGCAATAAAATCTCAATATTTCAAATATGAAAATCTTAATGAAGATGATAGCATATTGATAATACATGAGGTTTAATTATATCAATTGAAAATTTTAATTTATAATAATAAATGAAAGGATGGAAATAATATGAGTGTAGATTTAAGAAATTATGTTCAAGTTAATATTAACTACAATGAAGTTAAATCTTTAAATAGAACAAGAGATACGGCAATTCTTTTTACAGTTAATACTAATGATAATGCTCCTCAAAATAGATTAAACTCACATATTCCTGAAAATAGCTCAGTAGAAGTTGATTACTTTACTTCATTAACAGATTATCTTTATGCTATAGCTAAATATAATGAAAATATTGACGAAGAAGAAAATCCGATTGTTGATACAAATGAAAGTCCTATTCTCTACAATTATGTCAAATGCTTCTTTGCTAATGGTGGAGTTAAATTAAAAATCATAGGTGGTTTTGAACTTAATACTGAAGAAACTGCCCCTACTGAAAATGAACAAAAAGTGGCTTGGATTTTAGCAGAATGTGTTAAATTAAAAGCAGAAGAAATTGTTATTACTTCTGATGCAAGTGAAGCTATTATGGAAGAAGTTGCAAGACAAAATGCTACCATTAATGTTATTGGTAACGGAATTAATACATCAACAAGTATTGCTGCTTTAAGTGGTTATAAAGAAAAGATGTTTATTTCTTCAACAACTAATTCTTCATTAACTATTACTTCTCCAGACGAGATTCCAAATTTTGTTATTAAATTTGGTTCACCAGGAATTGAAATGACTGTTGCTGCTTATTTAACTCAAGTAAATATTACTGATCCGAGAACAATTCAGGATTATTGTTATACTATCGAAGATGTTTCTATGTTTGATGTAGCGGTTCAAGATAATAATAATACATTTGTTACTCTTACAAATAAAAAATTCAATGTTGATACTACATTAGTTAACAATGTTAGAAATGTTATGGGTGATACAATTTCAGGTTATGATATAATGAATTATTTTATCAGAATTATCTTAACACAAACATTAACTGATAGAATTATTAATGTTTTGGCTACAAAGATCAAATTTGATAGAAGTGGTATTAATAAAGTTATTAATGCTATTACACAAGAATTAAATATTTATAAAACAAATGGATACTTAAATAGTGACTTTATTTGGACGGAAGATGATTTATTCTATTCATTTAATGGTGTGGATTATCTAGTTTGTTCTAGAAATACTCCATTTAAGATGGGTTATAAATTCATTGTCTTGCCAATTAGCGCATTAACTCTTGAACAACGTGACTCACATGTATTCCCGCCAGTCTATGTTGTAATAGCTGATTCAATGTCAGTAAGACAAATCGTTATTAACGGTGATGCTTTTTAAGGAGGTATAAATATGATACATAAATATTCATTAGCTGATTATCAATTAACTATTGGTATTCCTCAAAGCGTTGCGCAAAAATTAAGCTTGAGAGATGAACAAGGTAATTTATTAACTTCGTTCTCTATTGGTGGTCCTGGTGAAAATGGTGAAGGTTCTTTCCTTGGCCAAATCGTTGCATCAAGAACTACTAACCTCTGGGAAACAGAAGGTGATGCTACTGGTTCATGGGTTCATAACAAGAACTTAAGTAGAATTGGAACAATTGAACTTCAAATTAGACAAATTGCAGATGAAATCATTGAATTAGCCCAATTGTGTGACATTTATGCTTCTATTCAAGAAAATGTTGAAGGTCTTACATTAACTATCAATAGTTCTGCTTCAGATGAAAGCACACCAATGGTCACAGGCGTTGATTGTTATATTCAAAAACAAGCTGACTTAACTTTAGCTGAAACCGCTGGTTTACTTAGCTGGACATTCACTTGTGGTCAAGTTATGTTCTATCAATAATGGGAGGAATTATATATGAGTAATTTCAAATATATTCAAAAAGACAATAAAGTTTATATGGTTTTAGGAAACAATAGAATGAAAATTCGTTGGTTAAAAAGATGGATTCCTAAAGCTGATACATTAACTATTCTTCCTTCTTCAGTTACATTAAATAAAAATTCATTAACTCTTAGCGTAGGAGATACAGAAACATTGGTAGCAACAATCTCTCCTGAAAATACTACTGATAAAGATGTCATTTGGACATCTAGCGATGATACAGTAGCAACAGTTGAGGATGGTCTTGTCACTGCCATTTCAGAAGGTTCTGCTACTATTACAGCAAAATGTCAGGCAGATGAAGAAATCGACGATGAATGTGTTGTTACTATCGAAGAAACACAAGAAGAAACTGAACAATAATAAAAGTAAATTATCTAAATTATTAAAATAGAAAAGGATTACTCTGTTGTAATTCTTTTTTAATTATATTAAAGCAAAGTAATATATTATAATTTATTTGAGGTTGAATATTATGAGTAAAAATGTTAAAGATTATAGTGAAAAGAAATATAATGTAGCTTGGTTAAGACAAAAATTACAAGAAGCTATAGATACTTTAGATTATTTTGATGATGAAGAAGAAATTAAAATTGCAACAAATACTTACTGGGTAGGGCCACATTTTATTTCATTTCCTTCAATAGGTTTCGTTGATTTAGATAACCCAGTTGAAGAAAAAGAAGAAGATGAAGATGAAGAATGGGAAGATAGCTTACCAGAAGAAGAATATATTTATTCAGTTGAAGGTGCTATCAATGGTAAAATCTTCCAACATAAACATAATGATTTACAAGCTGCAAAAGCTGATTTTGATAAAACAGTAGAAAAAATCAAAGAAATAGATAAATCTTATGTTGAATTATGGAATATTCAAGAAAATAAATTATTAACAATGTTTGACCCAGAAACAAAGATGACTCATGATGCAAAAGAAGAATCTACTTATCAAGTTATGGTTATGCATCAAGATTATTCCGAAACATTACATTTTATTCGTGCAAAATCTATTGAACAATTAGAATATAAAATTGGGAAAATCGATCCATATTACATTGATTATTCAATTGTTTCTAAAGAACAAACTCTTAAAGATGGTATGGCTGAATTAGAAATGGCTCTTAAAATGGAAAAAGATACAATTGCTCAATATCAAAATTATGCAAGAAGAGCAGGCGATGGAGATAATCCAGAAACTCAATTGTGGGAACATCTCATTGAAGATGAAGAAGAACATGTTAGAGAAATTGAAGCGGCTATGAAAGGTGATTATACAGGAATTATTAATGACTCTGGTAACGCTTTTCAACAAAGTGTAGATGGTGTTGCTAAATTATTAAGAAAAGCAAAATTACAAGAAAATGTTAGTTTTGCAGAAGGTGACCAATCATTTAAAACTGTTCTTGTTGAAACTCCTAGAGATAAATTTAATGAAGTATTAAAAGTTTTAAAAGAAGAATATGAAATTGATAGTCATAATGGTAAAAATAGAATCTTTGTTAAAATCAAAGATACTATTAAAATCTCACCTAAATCATCAGAAAGAGTTATAAAAGAACGAGAAAGAGATGAAGAGTTTTCTGATAGAATAAATGATCGTTTAATTGATGGTGGTTTAAATTATAGAGATTATAGAATTTCAAACGAAGATAACCATTTCTATGTTGACTTTGATAGTAAAGAAGAAGAGGCTGTTAAAGCTTATGGATTATTAAGAGATAGCTTCTTCAAATGTGATTTAGTAGAAGATGAAGGTTTCTTCTATGTTCACGTTGTAAGGAGATAATTATGGCAATATTAGGCATTTTAACTGATAGAGAAAATCCTGAATTCACTAAAGCTGACTTTCTTTTCTGGATGCCACAATTTAAAAATTTAGAAGACATAGATACATTATTTAGTAATTTATACCCTATCGCCAATGATAAAATCTTCTATTCTATCTTTGGCGTAGATTGGAAAATGGCTATGTCATTATGTATCGCACATTATGCAACATTAATTGGTTCAAATGAATCTACTCCCTCTGGTTCAACGCTAGCAACCATTGCCGGAGGCGGTGTTACTAGAGGTGTTATTTCTTCTGCAAGCGTAGGTGGTTTTAGCAAAAGTTATGATTTAGATAAAAGTATTATTAATGAAGCAAATGCAGTATGGTGGAACTCAACTTCTTATGGTGCACAATTAATGGCATTATTAAAAACAAAAGCTATCCCATCTATATTTGTTGTCACCAATAATCCTATTCCCGGAGCAAATTAGTATGACAAGAGATGAATTATTTGATAAAGTCTTAGAATTATTAAAAGGGCCTGAAATTGATTATATCGATTATTTACAAACCTTGAGTGATATTTCAGAAGATTATTTAAGCATTGAAGAATTGAAAGAATTAGTAAAATCTGATCCTTATAAAATTGCTCGTAATTTAATTGAAGAAGGAATTATTGATGAAAGATATTTTATCGAAGATTCTGCTATATCTATAGGCGATGTAATTAAAGAAGAAAAAGGGGGATATGTAATATATTCAGAAAAAGGTAAAAAGCTTTCTAAGGTATATAAAAATAAAAAAGACGCAGAAGAGAGATTAAAGAAAATCGAAATGTTTAAACACATGAAAGATAAACGTTATGGAGAACTTCCTTTAAAAGAATTTAAAAGGGTTGTAAATGTCCCATTATGGGATGACTCAGAAGAAAATACTATTACTAAAAAAGTAGATAGATTATTAGAATTTGGATGGAAGTTCTATAAGGATTATCTCTCTACAGCATTAGACGATATGTTTGATGAAGTTCAAAGAATTAAACAATATAATGCTAGTGCTAGAGAATTTGCTAAAAAAGATTTAGGCTCTACAAATACTCAAACTTATGGTAATTTATTTGAGCTCATTGAAGCATTCAAAGAACTCAAACCTTTATTGCGAGATGAATTAATGGGTATTAAAGAAGAACACCCTTGGGCTTGTAAACCATCATTTAGAGAATATTTATTACAAATTAATAATATTACAAAAGGAGAAAGATATATGAAAGATTCAAAGAAAGACATTGTTGAACAAGGCTTTGACGAATATATCAAATGTTTAGAAAAATCTGAAGAAGGTAAATTTGAATATTCAGAAAAACTTATCGAATTTTTACATAAAATTGAAGAATTAGCTGATATGCCAGAACAAGAAATCTTAGGAATGTTTGAAGAAATGAAAGAAAGAAAAGATGTTCTCAAAGATTCTGTGAGTATTAGCAAAGCTGATCCCGAAAAGAAAATGAAAGATGCTAATAAAGAATCTATTTCAGAAGCTGAGTATGAAGCATTAATTAGACATGCAGCTCACGGGGAATTATTAGATATGTATGATATTTCGGCTGCTTCAGCAGAATTATTCGAAGATGTATATAACTATTTAGCATTACCAAAAGATGAAGAATGGATAGTTGCTCCAGAAGTTCTTAAAGAAGATATTTCTATGGAAAAACTTTATTCAACATTAAGATCAGCAATAATTTCAGAAATGAAAGAAAATGAATATGTTTTTGATACAAATCATGATAAACATTATGGTGAACATAAAGGAACTGAAGAAATCATGAAAATTTTTAACATTAAAAAACATACAACATTTGATACTTTAAAATATATTTATCAATTTCCATCAGATATGACTCAAGAAGATATTAAAAAATGTAAAGAATATAAATTAGAATATCTCGGCGAAGTTAATGAAAATGGCTATCAACCTGGTGACCATCTTGTTAGAGGTAAATTAGGCGACTTAAAGAGATATTGTGAAGAATGGATTGGCGGATATGAAATGCATTCAGATTATCTTTATAAAGAAACTGACATTGATTTAGAAGATATTTTAGATGAAAAAGAAATAGAAGATAAATCAGACTCCAACAAATTAATGGATTTAATTAGTAAATGTAAAGAAGTTCTCAAAAGAGGCTTAATCAAAGAAGGTTATAAAGATGATGATGAAATCTTCAAAAAAGCGGAATTTGAAGTAAGACACGAAAAGGAAGGCGAGAAAAATATAATTATTGCTCACGGTTCTCAAGAATGGCTTAATTCAGATTTTGAAGAAGAAATCATTAATGATATTGAAGATGAAATCACAAATGAATATCCAGAGGTGGAATTTAAGTGGTATAATAATTCTGCAGGTGGTTATTGGATTATATAGGTAAATATCTATGGATAATGAAGAATTAAAAACTCAAGAAGAAAAATTCTTTTTCACTAATGTAGAAGGTAATTGGGAACAAGTTATTATTGAACAATCTAGCACCCAAGATACTCAAGAATAAAGAAGGAGGGAACATAAATTATGGAAAAATTAAATTTTAAAGTTACTTGCAAAGAATTAAATGGCGATGTAACTACAAGTGCTATAGAATTAAATGAAAATAATGAATTTTTATTTGATACTACAAGAATAGTTCCTGGGGGGGGGAGATGCTTCTATTAACATTAAAGTAGTTGACTACTCTACTTTTGTTGACGGGCAACCACCAACTAGTGTTATATCTGATATTATTGAAAATGATTATCAAATTTTAAAAATTATAAATGTTAATGATAGCACTCAATACTATAGAAGATTAAATGAAGATACTGATAATAATAATGTTGAGAAAGTTTACATGGATGTATTAGATGGTAGTCTTATCTGCCTTACTTTTTCATATAATGATGGTGCTTATGATATGAGTACCAATGATTATAATCTTAGTGGTGAAGGTAGTGGCTCATTAGATTTTGTTAAAAGTGAAACAGTGAGTGATGGCATTACAAAAAGAATTTCTAATAATAGTGAAGATACAGAAATAGTTATTTCTAACTCTAATTCTGAAATAAATGCTTATGCTGATTTAACCGTTCATGCAGAAGGAATAAATTTACAGGTGGCGAATGACAATGATACTTATCTTCAATCTCTTACTGTTGATTCTGATGGACTCGACCTAGTATCTGGTATAGATGATTTTAAAGAAATTATTGTAGATGAAAATTCAATTAACATAAAATCAAGTAATAATAATACTGATTATGAAAATGGAATGGAAGTTGATAGTGAACGCGTTTATATCAAACACTTAAATAATACTGAAAATGTTAATACTGAACTCGTATTAGATAATGATGGCATCTCATTAATGGCAACTGATGTTGACTTGGCAATGACTTGGTTTTTAAATTTAAGTAAAGAAGACTTTATTATCACAGATAATAATTCGTATACTCTTCAAATGCAAAATGATGGTTTACATTTTAATTATTTTGATAACGGCGTAGAATCTGAATTCTTTAATATAAGTCATTATAATGATAAGAGTTCATTAAGACTTGGTGGCGCTTTTATTGATGTTGCTGATAGCACAGGTAGACCTATTATTAGACCTGATGGTGCGACTTATGGCTTAGAAGTTCCTGATACATCTTCTTGGACATCTAATAGAACTATTGCTACATCATCATATATTCCAGAATATTCATTTGATTGGGATGATTTAGAAAATGGTGATTTGGGTGTAAATCAAGATGCTATTTTAGCGGGTGTAATGAATACTCTACCAGACACTATTCTATTACATATCTCTAATTTTATGGGTGAAAATGATTTAAGTATAGATATTTATATGAGAAAATCTTTATCTGTGCTACCCATTGAATATGACCCACCTGAACAACAAGAAATTGATGGTGTAAGTGTAAATATAGTTAGTGAAGAAACAATCGGTTATACTTGTTATGGAGTTGATAACACAAGCGGATATTTCGTTATCAATAAAATGACTGATGAAAATGATAATGATTATTATAGTTTTGGATTTGACATAGAAGAAGATGATGAAGATGGAGAAGAAATAAGCACTAGTCCCGCTTCAGATACAGTTTCTCAATATGGAACTTGGACTAATTCAAGTTCAAGTGTTATACTCAATAGCGGAATTTTTCCAGATACAATGACAATATCAGGTGTGGAAAATACATTAGAATATACAAATGTTAATAATCCACTTATAGATAACTCTACTTATATCTTAAGAAATGCTGGTGAAATAACATTTAATGATGGAAACGGTAGTGAAGTTCAAAGATACCAATTATATGTAGGAAAAGGATGTCTATTAGGAAAATTCTATGAAGTTAGATGTTATTTTGATTTAGACAATGCAACAGATAATAATTATACAGCCACTATTGAAATTGATTATCCAGATGTAACTTATACGCCTGCACAATAAAGAGGAAATAGTATGACAGGAAAAGAATTTATAAAAAAATTAAGAGATAAAACTAAAAAGAAAAACAAATAAACAAAGAGCAGGAGGGAATTTATGTCTGCATTTAATAATTATCAAAACTAACTAATAATCTTTTATTTTTAATTATTTCGGGTTATATAAAATAAGTATTATAATATATAATATAAGTGAAAAAGAGGGATTAATTATGGATTTAACAATATCAACGATTACTGTAGGTTCAATTATTGCTATAGTCGGTTGTTTAATAGCTGTTCTTAATTACTTCGGACAACGTAAAAAAACTAATAAAGAAGATGAAGCCAGATTAGTTCGCATGGAAACAATGTTAGTAAATATTGACCAAAATACTACAAATCTTAATAATAAAGTAGACGCTCATGATAAATTATTAACGAAACACGAAACACGTATTAGTGTTCTTGAAAATGAAATATCTCATAAAAAGGAGTTTAATATATGAATATCGAAGCAATCATTACAATTATCATCTTAGCTGTTAGTTTATTGGGAACAGTTATCACTTTGATTACAGCATTAGTAAGAGGTGAGATGAAAAAGTTTATTGAAGAAAAAATGATTGAAGCAGAAAAATCAGGTAAATCTGGTTCAGAAAAATTAGCATTTGTCGTCGAAGCATTTAAAGAAAAATATAAAATTATGCAATTCATCTTAAATGTTAAACAATTTGTTGAAAAAATAATTGAATTAACTAAAGAAATTAATGCAAAATAAAAAAGTAGTTTATACCAAAAAGGATCTCGAAAGAGGTCCTTTTTAGTTTATACCACCATAATATGTCATTGCTGTTCTTAAGCAAGCTACACATCCATCTCTATCTGTTTTAAACTTACCTGGCGTTTTCTTATCATATTTAAAGTTTTCTAAATCAATTTTAACCATTTTACAATGTTCATCAAATAACACTTTATTGTTGGCTATAGCAAGATTTAATTCATTCACAGATCTTTCAAAGTCATTTACTTTATAATATTCAATAGCTAATTCATCATTATATATTAAACCTACTGGATCTATACTACAATCAATAAAAACATTTTTGTCAGGAGCAAATTCTTTCATTATTTTCAAACCCTTTTCTATTGATGCAATAAATGTATATTCTCTTAATATAATTAATTTAGTAATTAAATCATATTTAATACCAATGTCAAGAACTTTCCACGTATCACCTTCTCTATTAAAGAAAACGGTGCTATAGTCGTAGTTCTCTGAATCCTTTGAAATTATATTATCATCATTTAAAGAACGACTATAAACGCTATATTTAAGATCCAAAAATACAAATAGAATTAACATTGATAGAGCGTCAACTATATCATCGTGTTCAACAAAAGGAAAGTTGATTAATCTTGTTTTTAGATTTTGTAAAGACGGTGGTAATTCCCATTTACGAGTCATTTGATTAAATCTAGATTTTACGAAAACTACATTACCAGAATTTAACCAAGGTGTAGCTAAAGCAACTCTTTCTTCTTTAGAATCAGAACCTGGATTATATGCTTGCATACCCGGAACTTCTTCTCTCAAAGTATCCATTAAAGGTGAACCATTTGCTTTATCTTCTATAATTTGAATTGATCCAGCAAATGTTGAATCTATGCCTTTAACATAAGCTAAATTTTTAATAAAGTTTTGTTTTGCTTCATAACAATCTACAATATATAATACTTTCTTGACTCTATAAGCTAAAATTGAGCCTAAAAAGTCTGCTGTAACTTTATCTTTAACGGGAAAGTCGTGTGAAGCATAAATAATATCTACTTTAGATTCATCAATTGTTCCAAGTGAAGTATTCCAACCGGGACAATTTGTGCAATCTTCTTCTCTAATCATTTCTTCTCTAACATAAGTCTTATCTGTAGCAATTGGATCTTGGAGATACTGTGTTTGCCACACGGTTTCTCCTACTTGGGCTCTTAAAGATTGATAATCGCCAAATCTTTCGGGCCATAAGAAATCTCCTGCTTCAAATTTAACCACTTCTCCTGAAATAGGTAATATGATATATG
>CAKZZJ010000202.1 GCA_937885165.1 uncultured Caryophanales bacterium | reverse complement strand
TATAAAATAATAAATAAAAGAGATTATATTTTTGGGAGTATTTATGGTTTATCCTTTGATTGATGTTTTTATATATTCGTTTGAGGAAAATTTTAGATCAGTTACTCAAACTTATACTGGCGTTGGATTTGAGAATTACGCTCATATATTTAATGATGAAGAATTCTTTAACGCACTTAAAAATACTGCTATTATGGTTATTATAACTGTACCATTATCAACAATTATTGCCTTATTAATAGCTGCTGGATTAAACGCAATAAAGCCGCTTAAGAAAGTATTTGAAACAATATTTTTCCTTCCTTACGTAACAAATACTTTAGCAGTTGGTCTAGTATTTATGATAATTTTTGATGTTACACCTTTTACTCCGGGTTTATTCAATTCATTTTTAGGACTATTTGGTGTTGAACCAATCGACTGGATTGATGGGCCATATTGGGCTAAGATGTTTGTTATGTGCCTATATATAATTTGGACAGTATTACCATTTAAGATTATCGTTTTGGTTGGTGCACTTCAGGGTGTAAAAAAAGAATATTACCAAGCTGCCAAAATCGATGGTGCTTCAAAATTTAGACAATTTAGAAAAATCACAGTACCTATGATATCACCGATGATAAGTTATTTAGTTATCACTGGTTTTATTGGGGCATTTAAAGAATACAATAATGCAGTAGCTTTATTCGGAACAAATCTGATGGAAGCAGAGATGAATACAATTGTTGGTTATATTTATACATCATTATATTCAAAAGCTGGCGGATATCCATCATATGCCGGTGCGGCAGCTATCGTATTATTTGTAATAATATTAGCTATAACAGCTATAAATTTACTTGTTAGTAAAAAGAAAGTTTATTATTAGGAGGGAAAATATGGAAAACACTAATTTAAATCCTGATAATAAAAAAATAAATAAAGAATATGTCGCAAAAGAAATCAGAGTGCAAAGAAGATTAAAAATAATTAAATATATTGTTATTTATTTTGGCCTTGTTTTTGCTGCTTTCTTTGTATTGTTCCCATTCTTCTGGATGGTATTAACTTCAATAAAAAGTTTGAGTGAATATAATCAAGAAATCACTCCTAAATTTTATTCAAGCGCTCCGACATTTGATAATTATGTTACAGCATTTACAGCCGTCAATATGTTAAGATATATGCTTAATACTGTAATTTACGCTGTAATTACTACAATGCTTATGGTAGTAGTATCTATTCTTGCCTCTTTCGCTTTTGCTAGATTAGAATTTAGAGGGAAAAATCTAGTATTTACATTATTCTTGGCAATGATGATGATACCTAATGAATTAGTAATAATAACCAATTATCAGACGGCGGTAAATCTAGGCTTGAGAAATACTTATATTGGGCTTATTTTACCTTCAGTTTTATCAGTATTTTATATATATTTACTAAGACAGAATTTTATGCAAGTTCCGGATTCAATGTATTATGCTGCGAGAGTTGATGGTTGTAGTGATTTTAAATATTTATATAAAATCTTAATACCTTTATCAAAGCCAACAATTGTAACAATGATAATATTGAAATTAATTGAGTGCTGGAATTCATATGTATGGCCAAGACTTGTTACGACAAAAGAAGAATTTTATTTAGTATCAAATGGTATTCAGATGATTAAGGCTGAAGGCTTTGGCAGGGATAATATTCCTGCGATGATGGCTGCAGTTGTAGCAGTATCATTACCACTTATAATTATATTTATCATTTTTAGGAAACAGATTATGAGCGGAGTTGCCAAGACAGGAACTAAGGGGTAAAAAATGAAAAAATTATTAAATTTAATTTTAGGTTCAATTGGTATTATGTTTTTATCTAGTTGTCATGGTACATTAGTTCCTACTGATGTGACATCAAGTGTAACACCAACAACTTCAGGTTCTTTAGATATATCTACAGTTACTACTACATCTACAAATGCTGATGCAGTAATTTATCCTGATACATTTGATAATACTAAGGAATATAATATTACATTCTGGGCCAAAAATGATTCAAGAGCAGATCAAAAGAAGGTTTATGAGGATGCGATAAATTCTTTTAATTCATATTATCCTAATATCAATATTGAATTAAAAAATTATACTGACTATGATAAAATTTTTGAAGATGTTATTATCAATATACCGACAAAGACAACACCTAATGTATGTATTGCCTACCCTGATCATGTTGCCACATATCTAGAAGGTAATAATGTAGTTGCTGATTTAGATCAACTGATTGACAATAAATCATATGGTCTTGGTGGTAGTGATGTAAAATTTGAATCAGTAAAAAAAGAAGAACTGGTTGAAAAATTTTTTGAAGAAGGCTTGCTTGGGACAAGACATAGTGTACTTCCTTTTGTAAGATCAAGTGAAGCATTATATATAAATAAAAATTATGTTGAAAATTTAGGGTTTGAAATCCCTGATATTCCTACTTGGGATTGGGTATGGCAGGTATGCCAAAAGGCAATTGATGAGAAGGAAGATGAAAAAAGCATTTTATATCCATTCATTTATAAATCAACAGATAATATGTTTATTTCAATGAAAAAACAGGAAAATAAAGTTTTTACTGAAGATGGTAAAGTTAAATTCTTAAATGATGATACTAAAAATTATCTTGTTGATTTATATAATAAAGCTAGTGCCGGGTTATTTTCATCGTTCAAACAAGTAGGTTATCCAGCAAATTTTTTAAATAAGTGGCAGGCAGTTATGGCAGTCGATTCAACAGCTGGCGCTACCTGGATGGGCTATGGTGCGACAACTCATGTTTCAGGTTCAGCTTCAGAAGGAAGTCCGTTTGAAACTGTAGTGAGACCAATACCACAATATGATACAGAAAATCCTAAAATGATTTCTCAAGGTCCTTCAATTTGTGTTTTTGGTAAAGATGATAATGATGAAGTGGTAGCTTCATGGCTTTTTGCCCAGTTTTTAATAACTAATGATGTACAAATTTCATATGCGAGTACAGAAGGCTATATTCCTGTAACAACCAAAGCAATAAATTCTGATACATATAAAAATTATTTAGCATCTCAAACTCAAAATAAAGTAAAACTTGATGCAAGTAAACTTGTTATAGATAATATAAATAATACATTTATAACTGAAGTATATACTGGTTCAACTTACGCAAGAAATGCAGCAGGATATTTGATTGAAGCTGTTATTCAAAAAAATTCAAGCTATAATTCATATGATAAAATGGAAGACTTATTTAAAAGGACAATTAG
>CAKZZJ010000201.1 GCA_937885165.1 uncultured Caryophanales bacterium | reverse complement strand
GGAAGAAAAATGGATGAATTAAAAGAACTTGATTTTGATTTATTAGTTAGTGCGGCATATGGGCAATATGTTCCATCTAAAATAATTAAATTAGCTAAAATTTCTATCAATGTTCATGGATCATTATTACCTAAATATAGAGGTGGAGCCCCAATACAAAGGGCTTTAATGAATGGAGATAAAATTACTGGTATTACCTTAATTGAAATGGCTAAAAAATTAGATAGCGGTAAAATATTTGCCAAAGAAGAATTAGAAATAATAGATACTGATACTGCAGATACATTATTTGATAAGCTTGCAGTAGTGGGTGCGAGATTGTTAAATGAAAATATAGATGATATCTACCTTGGTAATAATAAAGGCTATTTACAAAATGAAGATGAAGTAACATATGCTTATAATATTACCAAAGAAGAAGAAAAAATTGATTTTTCGGATAATGCTATAAATATCGTAAATAAGATAAAAGGTTTATCTAAAAATCCTGGTGCTTATTTTACGAAAGATGGAATTATTATAAAAATATATGATGCACATATAGTATATGATGATAAAGGTAGCATAGGAGAAGTAATGGATATAAAGGGAAAAATCATCATTAGAGCCAAAGATTATCAGGTATCGCTTGATAAGATTTTGATATCTGGCAAAAAAGAAATGGATGCGAAAAGTTTTTCAAACGGACAAAAGATTTTTAAATTGAATGATATTATATAATAATATTTGATATCTATTTTATAGGAAGGAGGTACTATGAACCTTAATGATGTAAAAACTAAATTAAGCAAAAAACTTAAAAACAGCAATCTTTATCAGAAGTGGTTTGGTTTTGAAAATGGTGTTGATCTTTCTAATGACGCACAGGTATTACATAGAAAAAATATCGTAATCAAACATATAATTTTGTTATCAAATGCTATTTACACATTAATATTTACCTTCATTTCTATAGGTGATAGTTCTAACTGGATTTTAACTATTGTATTATTTCCAGTAACATGGTTTGTCAATATGACGATGACCAAACTCATAAATCGAGGGTCGGAAGATGAACTCTCCCAGAAAATAGCAATGTATTTTGCGAGTTCATATATGTTTTTATCGGCGATAATAATCTATATAAAATTAAGCCGTAGCTCGCAGGTTTATTTAAAAGAATCGGGTTATATTTTATTATATTACTCACTTCTTATCTGTTCATTTTATCAAGATAAGGTAATGCTTAAAAATGTCAATATCGTTGTATTAATTGTTGTTACAATACTGCATGTTACCATAACTTATGATATTGTTGGCATGTTTGAAAACAAAAGCCCGATTGATGCATTTGCTGAATTTTTTTCCAGCAAAGATTTTAGGGATTTGATATTAAGGACAATAATTCTAGGGCTATATATGTTAGTATCGATGATCTTTGTATCGATGACCAACCATATTCAAGATGAAAGAAAAAAAGAACTTGTCAAAAGAAGAGAAGTCGAAAAAGATTTTTCAGACATCATATTAGACATATTTGATTCATCTATTAAAGAAGAACCTAAGAATATGATGGAAATAGGCTATATGAATATTGTCGCTGAAATGGTAAGAAAACTTGCAGGATTATATAATTTGCCTAAAGAAGAACAGGATAAGATTTATGATTTTTCTTTAGTTACAATCAATAATGATTTTGATTTTAATATTGATGATGCTTTGGATGTCGATGAAAAATATAAAATCATCAAAGATAAGACATCTTTATGGATAGAATTAATTAAAAGGAATAATATTGAGCGTGAATGCGAAACTATTTTAAGGGCAACATTTGAAAAGATGAATGATGATCAGTTTAAATTATCACATAGTATGGTAAATGAACCGATTGATTTACAGATAGTTTTGTTATGTGAAATCTATGTAACACTGCGTAGACCTGACAAGCGTTATAAAAATGCTTATAGTGAGAGCGGTGCCATAACATTTATGAATGATAATATAAAATATTATTTTAATCCTAATCTTTTTGATAGATTTATCACTTATCAAAGTGATTTTGACCAGATATATATAGAAACTAACAATTAGGAGGCTTTTATGGAATACGAATATATAACAAGCGGAGTTTGTTCAAAAAAAATTAATTTTGAAGTAGATGATGATAACAAGATCCACAAC
>CAKZZJ010000200.1 GCA_937885165.1 uncultured Caryophanales bacterium | reverse complement strand
TTTTTATAAATATATTCATTTAGTTCATCAAGCCATTTATCGCCTTTATTAAATGCTGTCTCAAATACATCAAATACAAAGGCACTACCTTCTGCTATCTCATCAGAATTAAAGCCCCTTTTAATTTTATTATATAAAAATTTGTTCTTTGTTATATTAAGTGAGCCAGGAAATCCTGCTAAATTAAAGCATTTTGATGCTGAAATGCAGGTTATGACATTATCATCTACACTAGCAAAGGGAACATAATTTACATTTGGTGATACTATATCACAATGTATTTCATCAGATATTAATATAACATCATATTTATGACATAATTCCGATACTTTTTTAAGTTCTTCTTTTTTCCAAACTTTCCCTATTGGATTGTGAGGATTACAGAAAATCATAAGTGTAGATTCAGGGTTACTTAATTTTTCTTCAAGATCAGAAAAATCTATTTCATATTTATGATTTTCATATTTTAATTCTGATGCCAAAACCTTACGTCCAGCATTAATTATTGAACTATAAAAACAATTATATACAGGGGATAATACTACGACATTTTCTGCCGGTGTAGTAAGTTTTCTTACCATACTTGATAATGCAGGGACAACACCTGTAGTAAATATCATTTCTTCTTTTTTAAATTCTATATTATGTCTTCTTTTAAAGAAGTCAATTGCTGAAAAATAAAATGAATCAGGTACTACTGAATAACCAAAGACATGTCTATCTCTAGCTTTATTTATCGCATCAATTATGAAATCAGGCGCTTCAAAATCCATATCAGCAACCCACATTGGGAGTACATCCTTATCAAAATTCCATTTTATAGAATTTGTATCATATCTATTAGGAAGTTTATCAAAATTATACATTTTCCACCTCAATAACAGTTCTAGTTTTATCTATCATATCTTCATCTAAAATAATTTCACCTATACTCTTAGCTTTTATATGACCACTAATCGGATTTTTAACACTATCGATATGTGATACTATATCAGCATCTACTGTAGATAATTCAAAAGTAAGGTTAGTATTTAATAATTTACAATTAACTAATTTTAGATTTTCCATGTAGCACATACCCTGAATTGAATCAATTGTGCAGTTTATAAATGTTACATTTTTGCTGTTCCAACCTAAATATTCTCCGATGATGGTTGAATTTGTTACAACTACATCTTCGCAGTTCCAAAATGAATCTTTTGATAACATCATCGCATTATCTATTCTTACATGCTTAGCACCATCAAATGCGTAATTACCATCAAGCTTGAAATTTTTAATATCAACATTAACTGCATTAAGCCCAAAATAGTGACCTGATGCACATATGTTTTCAATTTTAATGTTTTCGCAGTTCCAAAGTGTCTCTTCAGCATTTGGCATATTCGTATTTATAAGTGTTATATTCTTACTTCTTCTAAATGTTTTAGGTGCTTCTATTACTGAATCTTTAAAAGTAATATCATCAGTATACCATATGCCACTTCTAGCTGTAGTAAGAAGGGAAGAATCAAGTACTAAAACATGCGTTGAATACCACATCGGATATTTCCATTTAAATATTGTATTAACTACTTCAATATTTTCGCATTCTTTAAGTGGTGATTCACCATCATCAAATGTTGAATCTATAACCTTTAAATCTTTTTTATTGTATAATGCTCTTTCTCCAGTTAATAGTTTTTGTCTAACTTCTTCCATACTATTTTCCTTTCTTTAAGCGCGAAAAAGGATTACTTAAAATCCTTTTACTTTCATCTTTTTTTATTAATTAAACTAAGCTAATAATTTTTTTACTTCTTCTTTAATATCTTCAACCTTAATTACAGGTTCAAATCTTTTTACGACATTACCATTTTTATCTACTAAGAATTTAGTGAAATTCCAGTGAATATCGTCTGTGTTTTTAGTATGGCTTAATTTTGATACCATACCCATAACTCTTTTGTTTTTAAATCCTTTAGGAGCTTCATAAGGCTGTTCTTCCTTTAAGAATTTAAATAATTCAGATTCATTTTCACCATTTACTTCAATTTTTTTGAATCTATCAAATGTTGTATTATATTTTGCTGTACAAAAAGTATGTATTTCTTCATCAGTACCTTTTGCTTGATTTGCAAACTGATTACATGGGAAATCAAGAATTTCAAAACCCTGATCCTTTAATTCATCATATAATTCCTGTAGTTCCTTATATTGAGGAGTAAAGCCACATGATGTTGCAGTATTAACTATAAGTAATACTTTACCTTCATATTTCTTTAATTCTACTTCATTTGCTTCTCTATCTAATACTTTAATATCATATAATCCCATTTTCATTTCCCACCTTATTACTTAATTAGATCTAACACTTTATCTTTAGGTGCGAAGCCAACCATTCTATTAACTTCAGTACCGTTTTCTAATACTACTACAGTCGGAATAGATACTACGCCAAATTTTTCAGCAAGTAATTCTTCCTCATCAACATCCACTTTAACAAATGTAACACCACTTACTTCTTCTGATACTTGATCAATTACTGGTGATAACATTTTACAAGGGCCACACCAAGTTGCAAAAAAATCTAC
>CAKZZJ010000199.1 GCA_937885165.1 uncultured Caryophanales bacterium | reverse complement strand
AGAAAATGTCACAGTTACATTTGATTCAGATGGTGGATCAAGTGTTTCTGCAGTAACAGTTGTAAAAGGTAATAAAGTTACTAAACCAGAAGATCCAACAAAAGAAGGATATACATTTGATGGTTGGTTTGTAGCTAGCGCAACTACAGCATTTGATTTTAATACTCTAGTTACATCTGATTTAACTCTTACAGCACACTGGAGTGAGAATCAAGTATCTAACACATTAAGTCAAACAGCATTATTCAACAATTTAGTACATGAAAAGACAACAGATGGCAAAGATAAAGATGCTATAGTTACAACACAAAATGTAGGTAATGTATCAGTAGTTGTTGAATCATCTTCTAGTAATTATATGGAAGCAAAATCTGTTTCAACAAAAATTAAGAATTATCTTAATGAAGATAGTAATGTTACTTTAGCACTACTTACAGGTTCATCTAGTTCTACAAGACATATACTAATTGATTTATCATCATATGCAGGTAAAAGTGCAGTAATTCAATTATTCTTGTCTCATACAAGTTCTACAGGTACAGCAAGAGAATTTAAATTAGCTTTAGGTGTAAATAAGTTTGCTAATGCTACTGATGATGTAGTTGTAGCAAGTGGATCTGTAACAGGTTTAGATGCTCAAAAATTTGAAACAGCTACATTAGAATTAACTGAAAATTCTAAATATTATTTAACAACAAGCGAATCAATTAGAATTTATGGCGTAAATGTTATTGAAGTAGAAGATACTCCAGTTACTCCTACTCCACCTACAACAACTTATACAGTAACATTTAATTCAAATGGTGGAAGTGCTGTTAGTGAACAGACTGTTGAAGAAGGCAAAAAGGCAACTAAACCAGTTAATCCAACTAAGACACTATATGATTTTGATGGTTGGTATAAAGAAGGCGAGATGACTGCATTTGATTTTAATACAGCAATATCTGAAGATATAACTCTTGTTGCTCACTGGATAGAAAGTGAAAATACCACAGTATCAAACGGCTTTGGTACAGCAACAGGCGTTACATTAACACCTTGGAAGACATTATATGATTATGCTTCAGCAGAAGATGCATTAGCTACTCCTGATAGTAATAATAGATGTAAAACAACTAAAGAACTTACTTATGGAAGTTTTACATTCCCTACTGGAGTACAATTTGAATCAAATGGTACTGTATTTAATACCCAGGGTAAGAATATAACAATTGTTTTATCAGGTACATCTACAATTCATCTAAATGGTTTATGGGCATCATCAAATAAAGCATCTACAGTTAAACTTTATGCATCAGATGGTACAACCATTGTTAAAGAAACCGAAACATCATATTCTGGTTCTAAAACTCCAGTATCTGTAGTTTGGAGTGATATAACTAGTGGTACTTATATCTTATCAAGTACAGGATCTGATGGTGGATGTTCAATAAATGTAACTTGTCTATATTTTGAATCTGAAGTAGAAAAAGTAACAGTTACATTTGATTATGACAATGGAAATGATAATGAAGAAATATTAGTAGTTAAGGGTGGTAATGTAACAAAACCAACTGATCCTTCTAAATCAGGTTATAGATTTACTGGCTGGTATAATGGAGATACATTATTTAATTTTGAAGAAGAAATAAATGAAAATATAACATTAAAAGCTCATTATGAAGAATTAACAGAAGACGATATAGTTAAAATTTCATTTGTAACTAATACTACAACAACCATAGAAGATATATCTATAGAAAAGAACACTAAATATAGTGCTACTCTTCCTACAGTTACTAAAGAAGGATATAGATTTGTTGGTTGGTATACTGATGAAGACTTAACTACAGCATTTGATAAGAATGTTGCGATAGCAGAAGATATTACATTATATGCAAAATTTGTAGAACAGATACATGTAATATTTGAAGATAAAGAAGGTAATGCATATAAAGATATTACAATAGACAAAGGTTCTAAAGTAACTGAGAATGTTTCAGCAAAAGTTGAATCTGGATATAAGTTTACAGGTTGGTATAAAGATTTAGATGATGAATCAACAAAAGTTGATTTATCAACAGCTACATTTAATTCAGATACATCACTTAAGCCTAAATATGATGTTCAAGATGCTGATGCCTTAACATTTACTAAGGAAGAAGGTTTATTTGAAAGTGCATATGTAGTATTTAATGATGTAGAAGATTCAATCGGATATCAAGTATATGACGGTAATACAATTCTTGAAGATGAAAGAGATTATTATGTTACTACTACTAACAAAGTAGTAAGAATTGATATCTTTGGTCTAAAAGCAGGCAATCATAATTTTACTGTTTATCCTGTATTTGAAGGTAATGTAGCAGATGAAAGTCTAGGCAATACTACAGATACAGTAAAAGTAGAAGCATACGATAGATCAGGATTTGCACATTTTAATTATAATGCTGGTGTCGGCGCTTATAATGATGATGGCACATTAAAAGATAAAGCAATAGTATTAAATGTAACAGATGATAATAAAAACACAATCACTTTAAGTTATGGAAATATCACTGTTACAGGTATTGGTAATATATTAAATTCAGTAGGTCAGGATGTAGGAAATAATCTTGCTGCAAACGGTGGTACTGCAAATACAAATCAAGGGATTATCAAAGTTTTAGGTGAAGCAGGTATTCCGCTAGTAGTTAGATTTATCGGTACTGTATCTAATTCAGGCTTATATAATAAAGGAACTTTTAATGCAAATTCAACTCCACTTATTTCTGGTTTGACTTTATATAATTCAACTGGTAATGGTGGTACAGCTGGTGACAATGGCCATATGGCTAGAATGAAATCAGGTAAAGATATTACACTTGAAGGTGTAGGAAATGACGCAACAATAGATGGATGGGGCTTCCACTTCATGGCTGAATCATCTACTGCATCTTTAGGCTTAGGTCAAAGCTTTGAGGTAAGAAATTTAACATTCATCAATACACCAGAAGACGCAATCGGTATGGAAGGTATACAAGCATCTAAGAATGCATCATCTGATTTAACAGCATCAGTTGAAAGATGTTGGATCCATAATAATGAATTCTATGGCCCAACTATTTCAAACCCTGCTGAATCAGATAAGAGTGAAGGCGATGGATCATGTGACTTCAAGCGTGGTCAGTATTTAACAGTAAGCTATAATTATTTTGAAGGCTGCCATAAGACTAATTTAGTTGGCTCAGCTGATTATTCACTACAATTTAATTTAACTTATCATCATAATTATTGGTATATGTGTAAAGCAAGAGGTCCTCTTACAAGAAGAGCCAATGTTCATATGTATAACAATATATTCTATGGTCAAACTGATTATGCGATGAATACAAGAGCCGATGCATATATTTATTCTGAATATAATTTATTATATGCATGTAAATCACCATTCGCAGTTGAGGGTGGAGCAATCAAATCATACAATGATTCAATTTCATCAGTGATATGGAATAAGGGTTCACAAGCAACTTATGTTACAGATAAATCAACAGTTGTAAGCAACGATTGTAAATTTGCTGCAAGAAATATTAATTATTCAGCATTTGATACATCTACAACATTATCATATATTCCTTCAGGGGATTATGAACTTCAAGAAGATGTAACATTAGCTAAGAAATATATTTATGCATACTGTGGTGTTATGAAAGAATCATTAATCAATCCTGAGGCAGTTACATTATCTGATGTATCTTATGTAAATGAAGCAACAAAGCCTACAGTAAATAATTTAGAAGTTGGCTCAACGACTGTAGTTGGCAAAGTATCTAAATCAGTTTACGCATTTAAGATTACAGCAGATGCAACAATAACACTAACTTATGGTGATCAAGCTAAACTTGGCGTTTTATGTAATGAAGCAGGTGTAGCAATACTTGAAGGTGATGGCAGTGCAGTAATCACCCCAGGTACATATTTCATACAACCAGTTAATTTCCAACCTGGTTCTGTATCTAAAGGTGTTATAAGCCAGCTAGTATTTAAAGAAATGACTATTACTTCATTAGTGCTTGAAACTTATAATTCTGAAGAATTAAATCAGAAGAGAATTGCTGAATATAATGCTAAAGTTGATGCAATACCAGAAACTATAACTTATACTGATTCATGCCTTCTAGCAATCAAGGCAGCAGATAATGCTTATAATGCACTTAGTGATGAACTAAAAGAAACAGTTGATTATAGTAAAGTAAGTGAAGCACTTGCAAAATATAAAGCATTAGGTAAAGCATATGTTGAAGACTTAATAGATGCGATTGTATCACCAGTAACTGAAGATAATGCTGACAATGTAATTCAGGCAAGAAGTGCATTAAATGAATTAAATTCTAATGTATCAGGAGTAGTAATATCTAATTTATCTAAACTGGTTTCTGCAGAAGAAGAATTATCTTCTATTGCTGTAAATGTGTTTATCAATAAGGCTAATTTAATTCCAGCTACAGTTACTTTAGAATCTAAAAATGTAATTACTGATGCTGAAGATGCATATGAAGCATTAGATAGTGATCAAAAAGCAGATTCAGGCGTTGTTGCAGCATATAAGATTGTTACTGCAGCGAGAACTAAATATGATGAACTTGTTATGATAGAAGAAGTTAATGAACTTATTGCATCAGCAGATGATTTAGCATCATATAGCGATGCATATGAAGCTTATAATAACTTAACTGATACTCAAAAAGAAAATATAAGTGGCTATTCTAATATGGTTATTGCATATACTATAGCATTAATTGATGAAATTCCTGCTGAAGTTACATTATCTGATGCTGGCACTATTACAAACGCAAGAACAATATATAATACACTTTCAGAAACTGAAAAAGAATCAGTAACTAATTATGCTAAACTTACGTCTGCAGAAACATCACTTGAAGAATTACAATCTGCAATAGAAGAATTGACATTCCCATATACTGGTTCATTCTTTACTGTAAGTGGTAATACATCTAAAGATAAAGGCGTCGCAACTTATAATGGTGTAACATATTCTACATGCCTTAAGATTGAATCATCTACATCAATTAAATTTACCCTTACTAAATCAGCTACTTTAACTATAGTATTTGGTGATAATGATTCTAAGACAACAATTAAAGTTAATGGCTCCAAACTTTCAGAGGAGAACTCTTATCTGAAGACAGTCATGGATTTTGCTTTCTTCGACCGCTTGGACAAGGCCCGTTATGAGGACACTGACGACTGGTGGAATGGCTACAACCGCATCTATGGTTCACTGCTTTACGACTATCTCTATCCAAACCCATCGTCGGTCATGGCTTTCATAGAGAATCACGACACCGACCGATTCCTCAAGGAAGGGCAAGACACACTCATGCTGAAGCAAGCCTTGGGCCTGTTGCTTACCATGAACCGCACACCACAACTCTATTACGGAACGGAAGTGCTCATGAACGGCACCAAGCGAGTAAGTGACGGATATGTGCGTCAGGACTTCCCCGGCGGATTCCCGGGCGACAAACAAAATGCATTCACTGCCGAAGGGCGTACACCTGAGCAGAATGCCATGTTCAACTGGCTCTCGCGACTGCTCCATTGGCGCCAGAACAACCCTTGCATCATTGGCGGAAAGCAAACGCAGTTTATTCCTTACAAAGGTGTATACGTCATCGCCCGCCAAGCCGAAGGACGCACCGTGCTCACCATTCTGAACGGAACCACACACGATGCTACATTCTTCTGCAGCCGATTTGCCGAAGTGCTGGGCGACAACAAGGTGGCAACCGATGTGATTACAGGTCGGAAAATCGACATCAGCAACGACTT
>CAKZZJ010000198.1 GCA_937885165.1 uncultured Caryophanales bacterium | reverse complement strand
GAGGACAGTTGTTATAATTGATGATTACCATACCAGTATCACCAGTAATATTAACTCCACCACTTAAATAAGAACCAAAGAATCTTTCAATTGTGACGCTGCCGTTATTATTATCTGTATAATATTCTTTAGCGCCTCTAAATAAATTATGGAAATAATTTACAGCAGAAACAGAATCATCTTTATAATGCGTTTCACCTATACTACCCATAGTAGTAGAAGATGATTCAGGTCTAGCGAAATAAAGTAAGGTATAACCTTCTCTTGCGGCAATTTTAGCCCAATCACGATTTATTGTCCAATAGTCGCTTGAAGAAATGTTATTTGCTTTATATTTATCATTATAATTGTCATGAGATTCTACCCAATATAATTTCTTTTCATCTGGAATTTGCACTCCAGATGTATCTTCATAAGTTGTATATGGAGTATATGTAATTGACATATATGGTGTATACCAGCTTAGACTTCTACCATATTCTGTACCATTTAATATCTCGCCATAATTATAAATTAATACACCTTTTGATAAACCATATTCTAAAACTTCTTTTGTAACATTTGGCCAGAAATTAGAGGCATATATTCCATCATGGATAGTCTCAATATGTTTTGCAGCATCATATCTGAAGCCATCAGCACCAGAATCGATACAATCCTTTAACATCGATATTATTGTATTTTGAACTTCAGTGCTATTTGTATTCAAATCTTTCATATCTGAATATGTTTGAAGGGTAGATTGAAGATCTGATGTGCTATTTACATCACCACGCATATATTCTGAAAGTGAAGTTGCAGTACTTGATACATGATTTAATACAACATCAACGATAACTTTAATACCAAGGTTATGAGCTTTATCAGCCATAGCTTTAAAATCATCTTGAGAACCAAACCATGTATTATTACTATCACTAAAGCCTAAAGTCATTGGTTGATATAATTTCCACCAGCTTGACATAATTGTTGCAGAAGAATCAGTATAATCTTTTGGTTGTTGAATTGGCGATACTTGAATTGCTGTATAGCCAGCTTTTGCGATATTATCTAATTCATCATAAATATTATTATAACTCCAGTTCCAAGCATGTAAAATTACATAATCTTGACTAGTTGTTGTAATATCATCTTTAGATTCAATATAAAGTTGATCATTACCATAACTTAATTTTAAATAGAAATCATATGTTCCAGCCTCAACTGCCATTACATAATAATTTACATCATTATATGATTCACCAAAAATATGTGCTCTTGTAGTAGATGAAGAATCAAGATTAGTTATAGTCCAAGTAGCATTTGCACCACTATTATAAACTTGAACTTGTGTATCATTATTTACTTTAGCAGTATATTTATATTGATCATAAGTAATGTTATTTATTGTTTCTTCACCAATATGATCCATTTTATACTGATTTTCACCTAAAACAAGATAATATCCATTAGCATCAGATTCAGTATATATAGCATAATAATAAGTTTCACCTGAAACTTGAGGAAGTTCATCTAGGACAGTTTCTGCGCTACTATCGCTATTCCAACCAATGAATGTATAATATTTACTTCCATCTAAATAATTACCTAAATCTTCATGTGATGGTATAGTGCCATAACTTAAATAATCTTGACTAACTATATCATCACCATTCATCCAATAAACATAATATTTTATGTAAGATACATTTGTTTCATCTATAACTATTTGAATATCATTCGTAATATTAGTAACTGTGTATGAGCCATCAGTTGGAGCGACTTCCACACTATCTACTCTAACAACAAAATCGCCTTCATAATGTTCTTTATATGTTACGCTAAATGTATAATTATCTCCTATAAAAGTAGAATCGCCATTGAAATTAAGCTTTTCTAATTCATTAACACTAACAAATTTAGTTCCAGCTATTACTTTAGCCCCACTAATTGATACAGTAACATCGCTAATTACATTTAATTCATATGTTGTGTCTTGTTTTAATGAAGCATTAGTAACTACAAGATTATCTTCTTCATAACCTTCGGCAAATTCAACTTCAAATTCAACTAACGTATTATATTTAACTTGTTTTGACTCAATTGCTTTAATCCCTGTTACAACTTCAAATGTTACATTATATAGACGGTCAACTTCTTCAAATATAGCATAAAATGCTAGATTTTTTGTAACTTTGCCTAAAGTTACAACTTCACCACCTATTTCATTACTCCAACCTAAGAAAGTATATGTATATTCATTAGTTGAATCTTTTGTTGGTTCTTCATGAGTTAAGGTAGTATCATAATCTAATTCAAGTTTTTCAATTAAAGTACCATCATCATAATACCAACTAATTTCATATTTTAAAGGATTCCATTTTGCATATAAAGTAATATTTTTTAATGGCATAGTAGTAAATTCATATGAATTTTGTAATTCTTGATCACTATACCATCCAGCAAATGTATATCCAGTCTTAGTAGGATTTAAAGGCGCACTAACAGAAGTACCATAATCTTGTGTTATGGATGCAACTTCTGACCCACCATTAGATTCAAAGCTGATACTAAATTCTAGATTAGACCAAGTACCTTCGCCCTTATCCCAAGCACCAGCACTAATTGTATATAAAATCATTCCTTCAGGGACTGTTAAATCATTAGTTTGATTCCACTTATTATCCCATTCGTTTGTTTCAGAAGAAGGATTCATTCTTACAAAAATAATTTTTTCGCTAGTTACATAAGTTTTTAAAATTGTTACGCTATATAAATCATTTGATGAATCTACTAAAGACATATCAAACCATTTTTGGGATGTAATAGTATATAACGCAAATCTTGCATTATTTACTTTCCAATTATCATTTGGTTTCAAATATAAAGTTATATATTCAACTTCAATTTCATTTCCAGTTACCCAAACTCCACTATCTTGAGTGTTTGTTTCATAATAAATAGAAACATTGCCACCTTTAATGATTTTTGATGTTTGTGATAAATTATTGACGTTTTCAGCATCACCTGATTTAATTTTTACATTTTCAATTAATGCACCATCAAAATAGAAATATAATGTATCATTTGCATCAACTGTAAGTGATATAGTGTACTCTGTCTCACTACCTTCTTTTAATGCCAAAGCATATTTTTCTTCATCATCATTAATTGATACGCTATACCCTTTAATTTCTTCACTATATAAAGCAGTATACTTAGTATCTTTGAATGCTTCAGTAAGATCTTTTGACCATGATTTAAATACATATGCAATATTTCCATCATAATATGTTTCAGGTGTTGTAGGTGATGGAATTGTTCCACTTGCGACATTAAGTACTTCAGTTCCATCATGGCTTTCAAAACTTATTTCATAATAAGCAGTAATCTTAACAAATACGAATTCAGATAATTCAGATACAGTGATGGTTGCTTTACCATCATTTATTAGAATTTTATGTGTTTCTGATGATGTTGAATAAGTGATTTTTTCTTCACCGTGTAGGTGAATAATTACAAAATTATCATCAACACCTTCAGGTATTGGGAAGGTTATAGTTAAATCATTTGAAGGTTGACCTTTAGTTAAAATGACAGAATAAGAAATTAAGAATTCCTGCCCTGCTTTTAGAACAAAATTAGAATTTTCTTGTGAAACTTCATTTACAACTACACTACCTTCATCAGAATATCCACTTACAACTACATTTGTATCATTATATTCACCATCTAATCCAACATATTCAATCTTTGAAATATTAATTTCATGAGAAGTAGAATCAAAAGTAATTAAATATCTACCTTCATCCTCAACTTTTTTATTATCGCCTGTAGGATAACATTCATCCCATCCACCATTAGCACGAATTTTGAATTCAGAATTAGCACTAATATTTATTGTGATAGACCAAAGACCATCATCACCTTTAACAAGTAGAATATCCATATCCCAATTATCATCTAGTCCTACTAAGCCCCAAATAGTTTCTATTTCAGGTTCAGAAACCCAAATTAAGTTTCGGTCATTATGATAGAATGTGTGTTTACCTGCTGTTACTGCAGTAAATTCAGTTAAGCCTGCACTTGAAGTGTTTTCAAATTCAATGGCTGTGTCGTTTACTTTAACAACTACTCTATCGCCTACTTGAAGTTCATATTCAAAAGCGAAATAATCAGTACCATCTTCATCTTTAATGTTTTCTACTTCAACTACATCATCATTAATGATTATTTCATATGCATCTTCATCAATTGGAGCTATTGGTTGATTTACCCATACTTCATTATTTAGATTTACATAGAATGTATGTTTACCTTCATATGAAACTTCAAAAGAAGAAGTAGGTTCATCTAATTCATTTCCATTTATTCCACAAATTTCAAGTGTTTGATCATTCAATTTAATTACTACAACTTGACTAGCTTTTAGATTTACTTCAAATACATAATTATTATCTTCGCCTGTCTCTTTTTCTGTAACTTCAGCTAATTTTTCATCTATTAGAACTGTATATGTGTATACAATCTCAGGGCCTTCAACATAAACTATGTTTTCACTATTGACATATACTTTATATGTGCCGGTTTCTACTGTAAATTCATTTCCAAATTCTAATGCAGTACCATCCATTTCAACAACTAAATCATCATTAGCGTCTAAATCAATTTGGAAGACATAATTGTCATCACCTTTATCTAGCTCAGTTACTTGTTTTACTTCACCATTAACTTTAACAGTATATACACCTATAGGAGCGCTTGGTTGTGTAACATAAACTTTATCTTCTAAATTTACATAGAATGTATGTTCGCCAGCTCTTGTAGCTGTAAAGCTTGTTGCATCATCTTGTCCTTCAGCTTGAGGGAATGAAAGAACTGATCCATCTTTTTCGACGGTAACAACTTCACCAATATTTAAAGTAACTTCAAATACATAATTATTATCTTCGCCAGTTTCTTTTTCTGTGACTTCAGCTAATTCTTCATCTATTAGAACTGTATATGTGTCTAATACTTCGTGTGAATAACCACTAACCCACAAATAATAATTTCCATCTTTTAATTTCAAATAGATAGTAGCGTTATCTTTAGTAGAAATTACTTTAATTTCATTTTCTTCAACTTTTACATTATTGTTTTCATCTTCAACTATAACATCAATGTCTTCAGCAAAGAATTTGAAAGAAAGAAAATCATTTCGTTTTAAATCAAGGCTTAATTCATATTGTTCATCAAATCCAGATGGCGCTTGTTCTGATAAAGCCATTTCTTGATTATTAACAAAATACATATCATAATAGCCTTCTACCCAGATAGAATATGTTTCTTTATTATTTTCTATTTCAACTTTCAAATAAACTTTAGCTTTACTTATAGGTGAAATTAAAACTATTTCATTTTCTGAATTTAATTTAACATTATTGATACTTAAAGAAGTGCTTTCTTCAACCAAAATACCATTAACATTAAATGCTAATTTATCACCAGAATTCCCAGATATTTCTACGCTATATTGAGCTTGAGATGATAAATTATCGTCTAAATCTAGTGATTTTTCTTCATTATTTATTGTCAAAATGAAATTATCAGTTAAAGTTATTTCAATCTTTTTATTGCTTAAATCAAAAGAAATATGATAATTTCCACCAACAGATAAAACGATGTTTTTATCATCATCGTAAGTTAAATCTAAATTATTTTCTTTTAAATCATCAAAACCAAAATATGAAACTACACCATCAACATCATATTTAATCTTAATTTTTTCGTTTCTCTTAATTAATGCATCAAATGAATATATGCCACTTTCGTATGACATTATACTTGTTTCATTTGAAATCCATTCATTAAATGATGCGATAACATAGGCATCAAATATAGGAAGAGTAACATATTCAACAAAGATTGAATTATCTTCTGAATTAAATTTAATTTTGTAATTGTTTGTTCTAAATAAACTTAAATCATCTTTTAAGACATTATTTAATTCAGTACTCTTTGTTACGTTAACATCTAAATCTCTAGTGTAGTTATAGATTCCTAAAATACTATTTGCTGCAATTTCTTTCGAATCATTAACCCATAAATTTCCATTTTCCTGATCTTTAGTTAATTCAACAATCTTTTTTTCATCACCTAAAGATACAACTAATTGATAAAGATTTGCTGGTTCAGTTAAATAAACTTTTAAATCACTTGAAATATAAGCTTCATAAGTACCATTAAGTGGTACATAATTTTCTTTTAATTCGCCATTTACATAAATAGGTAAAACTTGATCACCTAACTTAAAGACTAGGGGTTCTTTTTCTTCGTTAGCTGAATAAGTGCTTAATAATTGGAATTCATATAATACGTTTTTATTTTTTTCATCACTTGATATTATAGGTTCCATTAAATCATTAATTAAATAATAATTCTGTAAAAATTGATTAATTGGCATATTCATCAATGAATCTTTAAAGCAATCTGATAATTGACTTTTAATAATAAAATTTGAATTATAATCTATTTTACTGTTTATTTCTTGGCATTCAGCTTTAAAATCAGCTTTAATTATTTTTGTTATATTTTTATCTTCAGATTTATCAATTATTTTTAAAATTTCATCAACAAATCCTTTCATGTTTTTACAAAAATTAAATTTTGTAATAATTAAACATAGTAATAAACATTGTTCTTCCTTAATATCTATATCCTTATCAATTTCATTTATTTGAGTCATTTCATTATCTTCTTCTTTTGCCTTTACTTCTTTCCTAAAATAATCAAGTATTTTTCTTAATATATCAATAGTTAAATTGGTAAAAATTCCTCTTAACTTATTATATATAGATTTTATTAAATTATTTTGAATATAATATTCACATAAACTATCGATCTTTTCGATTTCATCTTTTTGCTTTTTAAATTGCAAATGTTCTAAAAGTCTTTTTATTCCATATGAATACGATAATATTATATTATAATTTTTTTCTGAAATTTTATACATCTCAAAATTGTTCATATAAGTTTCATCTATATAAACAAAATCTTGAAAATATTCATCCAAAATTTTATTTAATTCTCCTGATGTATGACTATTATTATTTTCTTTGAAATTTTTCAAACTCATTTCAAACAAATCCATAATTCCAACTTTCCCTTTTACTATTATTTTTATATTTTCTATATAATTTTGATTTTTATAAATTAATTCATTTATTAATTTATATTGCTTTACATTTTTTATTAACGATGCCAATGTTATAATAGATTCTTTTATTGTTTTGAATTGTTTACATATATCTTTTAGTTTTTTAATATTTTTTCTTTTAATTTCTTTTAATATTAATTTGCTAGTATTTCCTAAAGCTTTTTTTTTTATTGAATCTATTTTTTTATGGTAAATTTTAATATTTTCATAATATAAATTAATATTAGAATTCCATGGAAGCCAATTATTTTGTATATAATGGTCTAATTTATTTGTGTGTCCCAATATTTTCTCTAATTCTTTATCTATTTGTGTACTCATTTTAATAAGCCCATTACATTTTATTTGAAGATAATTTACTGGTTTGCTTAGTAGATCGGGATCTGTTTTAAAACCACTATTGGGAACTTTATATTCATCAGGAATACCTAATAATATATCTTCATTTGTTATATAAATACTTTTTAGGTTTAAAAATCTTTGATTTTTTTCCAATTCATTATTATTGCTATTTTTTCTTTTTAATTTATTATTTTCCTTATGATTAACACAAAATCTTTTATATTTGTTATCAATTTTATTAGTATAAATATCACTTGGTTCCTCTAATATCATTTTTAAATTAGTTTTATTTTTATTTTTTTCATAATTAAATGTTTTAATACCATTCATTAATTTATCAGAAGAATCAATAATAATGATAGAATCTTCTGAAAATTTATATAAGTCTTTATCTATCTCTGTTTCCATATTTGATTCATCATCATACATTGTACTATATATCAAATTGGTAATATTTTCAAAATATGAAAAATAAGATGGTTCTGGTTCTGGACTATTTAAGATTTGACTAAAATTTTGAAAATTATATTTCTTTAGACGTTGTATTAAAATTTTGTTGATATTTATTGATTGAATTCCTTTTTTCATTATTTTTTATTTAAATAAAATAATTTTAAAAAATAATAATTTTTAAATAAAAAATATTAT
>CAKZZJ010000197.1 GCA_937885165.1 uncultured Caryophanales bacterium | reverse complement strand
TCACTTGAAGGTGTAAATTTGGAAATTAAATCAGGACAAACAGTCGGTATTATTGGTTCAACTGGATCATCTAAGACCACACTTGTAAACTTAATTTCTAGGTTATATGATACAACTGAGGGTGCTGTATATGTAGGCGGAAGAAATGTAAAAGAATATGATTTAATTACATTAAGAGATAATGTAGCAGTTGTATTACAGAAGAATTTACTTTTTAGTGGCACAATCAAAGATAACCTTAAATGGGGTAACGAGAATGCAACAGATGAAGAAATAAAACATGTATCTGATTTAGCTTGCTGTAGCGAATTTATAGAATCATTTCCTGACAAATATGATACTCATATAGATCAAGGCGGAACTAACGTTTCAGGTGGTCAAAGACAAAGACTATGTATCGCAAGAGCGTTACTTAAGAAGCCTAAAATACTTATTTTGGATGATTCAACCAGCGCTGTTGATACAAAAACAGATGCCAAAATAAGAAAAGGTTTAAAAGATTTTATGCCTGATGTAACTAAAATTATTATCGCTCAGAGAATTTCATCAATCATGGATTCAGATGTTATCATTGTTATGAATGATGGTATCGTTGCTGATATGGGAACTCATGATGAACTTATTTTAAGAAATGAGATTTATAAAGAAGTATTCTATTCTCAAAATAAGATAAGTGGAGGTAGTCTAAATGCCTAGATTAAATATTAAACCTTCAACTAGAAATTTTAATAAGAAAAAAACATTCTCTAGATTAGTTAAATATTTTTATAAAACTCATCCCGTGATGGTAACAATTATAATTTTTTGTCTAATAATTATGTCTATAAGCAGCATGTCTGCATCAATTTTTATGCAGCTTGTTATAGATGATGTAATTTATGGCGGAATAAGAGAAGGATTTGATGCTGTAAAAACTGATTTAATCATCTATATGGTATCATTAGGTTCAATTTATATTGCTGCATTAATTTCATCAATTACCTATAATCAGTTAAACGCTGTTGTTACGCAAGGTTTCTTATATAAGATGAGAACAGATATGTTTAACAATATGGAAAAACTTCCGATTTCTTATTTTGATAGAAATTCACATGGTGAGATTATGTCAACATATACAAACGATGTTGATGCGATACGTCAGCTTGTGTCCCAGGTATTCCCACAGTTTATTCAGGTGCTTTTAACTGAAATATTATTATTTGCCGTAATGCTATATTATAGTATCTGGCTTACAATAGTAGAAGTATTTTCAGTTATAGCCATCTACTTTGTCACTAAAAAAGTCGGCGGCGGGTCATCTAAATATTTCATCAAGCAACAAGCATCAATTGCGCGTTGTGAAGGCTTTATAGAAGAAATGATGAATGGTCAGAAAGTTGTTAAAGTATTTTCTCATGAAGAAAAGGCAAAAGCTGATTTTGAAGTTTTAAATGAAGAATTAAATGAAAATGGTTATAAGGCTAATGCATATGCTAATATGCTTGGACCAATTATTCATAATATCGGCAATATTTTATATGTTATAGTTGCGATAGTAGGTGTAGTATTGGTTGCTACAAAAGCCCAAAACTTGTCTATAATCAATGGCTTTTCTTTATTATCTATTGGAACAGCAGTAACATTCTTAGGCATGTCAAGACAATTTGCTAATTCATTTAACCAGATATCAACACAGATAAATGGTGTTGTTATGGGTCTTGCTGGTGCTGATAGAATCTTCGAATTAATGGATCTTGAAGTAGAAAAAGATGAAGGCTATGTAACATTAGTAAATGCAAATATTAGTGAAGATGGCACAATTACTGAATCTAATTCTAGAACAAATATGTGGGCTTGGAAACATCCACATCATGATGGTACAGTTACATATACTAGATTGAGTGGCGATATTAGATTTTATGATGTGGATTTTGGTTATTATCCTGACAAAATAGTTTTACATAATGTTTCACTATATGCTAAACCAGGGCAAAAGATAGCATTAGTTGGCGCTACAGGCGCTGGTAAGACAACAATAACCAACCTGATAAATAGATTCTATGATTTATCTTATGGAAAAGTAAGATATGATGATATTAATATCGAAAAAATCAAGAAGAATGATTTAAGAAGAAGTATCGGTATGGTTTTACAGGATACTAACTTATTTACAGGCACAGTTAAAGAAAATATCTTATATGGTAAGCTTGATGCTACAGATGAAGAAGTATATAAGGCAGCAAAAATAGCTAATGCATATGATTTTATAACCAGACTTCCTGATGGCTTTGATACTATGCTTACTGCAAACGGCTCTCAGTTATCACAGGGCCAAAGACAATTAATTTCAATTGCCAGGGCAGCTATTGCTGATCCTCCGGTAATGATTCTTGATGAGGCTACATCATCTATCGATACAAGAACAGAAGCACTTGTCCAAAAAGGTATGGATGGTTTAATGCAGGGAAGGACTGTATTTGTTATAGCTCATAGATTATCTACAGTTCAAAATTCTAATGCTATTATGGTGCTTGATCATGGTAATATAATCGAAAGAGGAGATCATGAATCATTAATTAAAGAAAAAGGCATGTATTATCAGCTTTATACTGGTGCCTTTGAATTGGAATAAAAATTTATATTTACTTTAGTAAATAAAAATTGTATAATTAGCGAGTAAAAGCGATTATGTCAAACGAAATATTAAGTAATTATCAAAGCGAGCTACGACTGGTGAAAGGTAGTATAATCTTATTATTTAGATCATTGATTAGCTGATTAGAGGATAAGTCTAATACGTATAATCTGCGTTAAAGATAAATGAGTGCTACATCTATGTAGAACTAAGGTGGTACCGCGATAATTCGTCCTTAGGCTTTTTGCCTAAGGACTTTTATTTAAAATAGGAGGATTTATGAAAGATTACAAAGATACCCTGTTTATGGGTAAAACTACATTTGAAATGCGTGGCAATTTAACTAATAAAGAACCAAGTATATTAAAATCATGGGAAGATAATAAAATTTATGATAAGCGTATAGAAAAAAATGAAGGTAAAAGAGAATATACACTTCATGATGGTCCACCATATGCAAATGGTGATATACATTTAGGTCATGCTTTAAACAAGATTTTAAAGGATTTTGTTGTGAGATATTACAATATGAACGGCTATAAATCAAGATATATTCCAGGGTGGGATACACATGGGCTTCCTATTGAAAACGCCCTACAAAAGGCCGGAGTTTCAAGAAAAGATAAATCTAAAGCTGAGTTTAGAAAAATGTGTGAAGAATATGCTTATAAGCAGGTTGAACGCCAAAAAGTCGGCTTCAAAAGATTAGGTTCTTTAGGTGAATATGACGCACCATACATAACTTTGCAGCATGATTTTGAATCTGATCAGATTAAATTATTTGCGAAAATGGCTGAAAGAGGCTTGATTTATAAAGGCTTAAAACCTGTATACTGGTCTCCATCAAGCGAATCTGCTTTGGCTGAAGCTGAAATTGAATATCATGACATTAAATCAAATGCGATTTATTTTCATTTTGATGTAGTTAATGATTTAGGGAATCCATTATTTAAGGATTTGAAAATAATGGTGTGGACTACTACACCTTGGACACTTCCTTGTAATTTGGCTATTGCGGCAGGACCTGATATCACATATTCTATATTTGAATCTAAACAGGGTAAATTTGTATGTGGATCTGAACTTTTAAATAAAATAACAGAAAAATTAAGTTTAGAAGATGTAAAAGTACTAAAAGAAGTAAAAGGTACTGAATTATTAGGTCTAGAGTATAAACACGCACTATATGAAAGAATCTCTAAAGTAGTAAATGCTGAATATGTCACAGTAACTGATGGTACAGGATTTGTTCATATCGCTCCAGGATATGGTGAAGAAGATTACCAAGTTGGTAAAGAATATGGTCTTGATATAATGGTTGCTGTAGATTCAAAAGGATATCAAACAGAAAAAGCTGGAAAATATGCAGGATTATTTTATGATGATTCTGATAGAGTGATTATAGAAGATTTAAAAGAATGCGGTTCATTGATGCTTTATGAACCAATTACCCATAGCTACCCACATGATTGGCGTACTAAAAAGCCGGTTATTTTTAGGGCGACTCCACAGTGGTTTGCTTCAATTGACCCAATCAAGGATGAAATATTAGAAGAAATCAAGAAGGTTAATTGGACACCAAAATGGGGTGAAACAAGAATTTCCAATATGATTAAGGAAAGACATGACTGGTGTATTTCACGTCAAAGAGCTTGGGGTGTTCCTATCCCAGTATTTTATGCTGAAGACTCTACACCGATACTTGATAAAGAAGTTCTTAACCATGTAGCTGAATTATTTAAAGAATATGGATCTAATATTTGGTTTATGAAAGAAGCAGAAGAATTACTTCCAGAAGGATATACTAATCCACATTCACCAAATAATAAATTCACAAAAGAAAATGACATTATGGATGTATGGTTTGATAGTGGTTCATCATATATGCTACTTAATAGAAGAGGAATATCTTTCCCTGCTGATTTGTATTTAGAAGGAAGCGATCAATATAGGGGATGGTTCAATTCATCTTTAATAACTTCTGTTGCAGTATATGATAAGGCACCATATAAAAATGTTGTTTCACATGGTTTTACACTTGATGGCCAAGGTAGAAAAATGAGTAAATCATTAGGCAATACTATCGACCCTATTAAAGTATGCAACCAAAGTGGTGCTGATATCTTACGTCTATGGGTTGCATCAGTAGAATACCGTGCTGATATGCCACTTTCACAAGATATTATCAAGCAGGTAAGTGAATCATATCGTAAGATAAGAAACACATTAAGATTTTTGCTTGCAAATACATCTGATTTTAATAAATCAAAGAAAGTTAAATATGAAGATTTAAATGTGGTAGATAAATATATGCACATAAAACTGCAAAAATTTATCAAGACAGTAAAAGATAATTATGAAGCCTTTAATTTTGGAGAAGTATATAGAGAAGTAAATTCTTATATAACTAATTTATCATCATTCTATTTGGATTTTACAAAAGATATATTGTATATTGAAAGTCCTGACTCTTTAACAAGACTATCAGTTCAAACAGTATTTTATGAAATTTTAAATGCTTTAGTATTATTATTATCACCAATTTTGCCTTTTACTATGAGTGAGGCATATCTTGCAATCAATGATCATGAATTTGAAGATGTATATTTAGATGAAATGCCAGAATATAATCTTGAATATGACAAGAAAATAGAAGATAGTCTAGATGAATTTATGAAATATCGTGATATCATTTTAAAGAAACTTGAAGATGCAAGAAATGAAGGAATCATAGGTAAGAGCTTCAATGCTAAATTAATAATCACATTAGATCCTAAAGCAGAAGAAGTATTCTCTTTAGTAAAGGATAATGCAAGCCAGTTGTTAATCGTATCTATGCTTGAATTTAAAAAAGGCAGCGAATTTAATTGCGAGGTTTTAAAAGCTTTAGGAGAAGTATGCTCAAGATGCTGGATGATAGTAGATAAAATTAATGATGATGAATTATGCCCAAGGTGTACTAAAATCATCAAAAATTATGATTATTTAAAGTAAAATTGCCTCACTTTCTAAAATATTTGATTTAATTTCGTAATAATGATAAAATAATATGAAGGAGATAAGTTATGGATTTTTCATATTACTTCTTAAAAGAAGGATCAAGTAGTTACATTAAAACTGAATTAATAACCTATTTAGTTGCGAACCCTAATATTATACCACCTGATAAGAATTCTAAATCCTTAGACAGGGTATACACATATAAACATCCGATATTAGGTTTTGAAGCTTATTTTGTTATGTCTGATAGAAATGTTATACCACATCTTGATAGAATTCCTGCTCAGTATTTCGATATACATTTTTATGTTCATTTTAATGTTTTGCTTTCAAATTATGCTGTAGAATTAATTCTTGATATAATTGAAGATATAACAAAGAGATTTAAATTCTTAACATATAATTTATCTTTTTCAAACGATGTCATACCTTTTAAGCGTCCTGTAATGATTAAAGCTTTTGATTCATGGAAGAAGGCTTATGCGGCAAGAAACCCTGAAATTGTATCAAAATACTGTTATTTGGATCCACTTGCATATTCATCTGTTTTAAATTATATGCAAAAACAGATGCGCCTTGAGCTTACTTTAGAAGATCAAAAGGTTAAAGTATCAAGGTATGTGTTTTATAAAACTGAAAAATCAAGGACAGCCTTTGTTGCTATAGAGTGGGATGGAGAATCAGCATTTGTACTTCCACCTGCTGTTGATATCTTAGTTTTAAAGGATGGTAAAAACAATAAATTTATTTCTTTAGTTGAAATAATGAATAAAGCTAAAAAATTGTTTACAATTATTGATGGATACGGAGACATTTCTTTAGTTGATTCTACAAATGTAAAGAAATTGTATAAAGTCTTAACAAAAGAAAAATTTGCTCCATTAAGCGTTAAATTAGAAATATTGGATTTGAAAAACATACTTGATATATAAAGGAGGAAAAGATGGAAAAATCAAAGTATATTGATCATACCTTGCTTAAAGCTTTTGCAACTATAGAAGAGATTACAAAATTATGCAGTGAAGCGTACTATTACAATTTTGCTTCTGTATGTGTAAATCCTTATTATGTTAGTGCAGCAAAAAGCTTATTAAAGGGCAGTGATGTAAAAATTTGTACAGTTATCGGCTTCCCTCTAGGTCAAAACACTAAAGAAGTTAAAGCATATGAAACAGTAGATGCTATAACTAATGGTGCTGATGAGGTTGATATGGTTGTAAATGTAGGCGCGATAAAGAATAAAAACTGGGACTATGTTTATGAAGATATCAAGGCTGTAGTAGATGCGGCTGGCGGTGTACTTACAAAAGTAATTATCGAAACATGTTATTTGACAGATGAAGAAAAAGTTAAAGTATGTGAACTTGCTAAAAAAGCAGGTGCTGATTTTGTTAAAACTTCCACCGGCTTTGGTACAGGTGGTGCGACAGTAGAAGATGTTGCTTTAATGAGAAAGACAGTAGGCTCTGATATGGGCGTTAAAGCCTCAGGCGGAGTAAGAAATAAAGAAGATTTTGAAAATATGGTAAAAGCAGGTGCTAATCGTATAGGTACTAGTGCCGGTGTAAAAATAATGGAGGAAAAATAATATGATACCTACACCACATAATGAATGTAAAGATGCAAGTTTAATCGCTAAAACAGTATTGATGCCAGGAGACCCACTTAGAGCTGAATATATCGCTAATACTTACCTTACTGATGTTGTAAAATTTACAAGTGTAAGAAATGTATATGGATTTACTGGTTATTACAACAAAAAAAGAATAAGTGTTATGGCTTCAGGCATGGGTCAGCCATCAATCGGAATTTATTCATATGAATTATATAATGATTATGGCGTAGAAAATATCATAAGAATCGGTTCAGCTGGTGCATATGATCCAAATTTAGCTGTATTTGATACTGTATTGGCAACTAAAGCATATTCCGAATCAAATTATGCTAAAGTCGCATTTGGTATGGGATCTCACTATCAATCACCATCAAAAAAATTAAACAATAAGCTTACTAAAGCTGCTAATAAACTTGGTATAGAATTAAAAAATACAGTTGTTCATTCATCTGATGTATTTTATTCTACAAACCCTAATAGATGGCAGGAAGTAAGAGACAAATTTGGATGCGGATGTGTAGAAATGGAGTCATTTGCTTTATTTGCTAATGCTAAGGTATTAGGCAAGAATGCAGCATGCTTACTTACTATATCTGATTCATTTATCACTCATGAAGTTACTACATCATATGAAAGACAAACAGCTTTCAATAATATGATTAAAATAGCTTTGGAACTTGCTTCAAACAAATAATTATTTAAAGAATCAAATATCTATTTTGAACCTGTATTTTCTAAAAATTACAGGTCTTTTTTATGTAAAATTTATTTTTTTCACAAGACTTTAACTATTATCTTTATTTTTTCTTAAAATTATTATATAATTTTTAGAAAGGACTGATAAAAATGAAACAATATTTAGATTTATGTAGAAAAGTGCTTACTGAAGGTAAGAAAAAAGATGATAGAACACATACAGGAACTATTTCTTATTTTGGTTATCAGATGCGTTTTGATTTAGAAGAAGGCTTTCCACTTCTTACAACCAAAAAGGTTCATTTAAAAAGTATAATCCATGAATTATTGTGGTTTATAAGCGGTTCAACTAATATCAAATATCTAGTTGACAATAATGTAAGGATTTGGAATGAATGGCCTTTTGAAATATATAAGAAGTCAGATGAATATAAAAATGAAACCATTGAAGAGTTTGCAGAAAAAATCAAAAATGATGATGAATTTGCAAAAAAATGGGGTAATTTAGGCCCAGTATACGGGAAACAGTGGCGTAATTTTGAAGGAGTAGACCAGTTATCAAAACTGATTAATGAAATCAAGACTAATCCTAATTCAAGAAGACTTATTATTTCCGCATGGAATCCAAAAGAAGTAGACCAAATGGCGCTTCCTCCATGCCATGCATTTATGCAATTTTATGTTAATGATAATGAATTATCATGCCAGCTATATCAAAGAAGTGCTGATATCTTTTTAGGCGTGCCATTTAATATCGCAAGTTATGCTTTATTTACTATGATGATTGCTCAAGTATGCGATTTAAAGCCAAAATATTTTGTTCATACTTTAGGTGATGCCCATATTTATTCAAATCATTTAGAACAGATAAATACACAACTAGAAAGAACACCAAGACCACTTCCTAAGATGCTAATCAATAAAGATGTCAAATCTATATTTGATTTCAAATATGAAGATTTTGAATTAGTAGATTATAATCCATATCCACCAATTAAAGGTAAGGTTGCTGTATGATAAACTTAATTTGGGCTATGGATGAAGATAATCTGATAGGTAATAAGGAAAAAATACCATGGCATATAAAAGAAGATTTATTATATTATAAATCCAAAACCGAAGGTAAGGTTGTCCTTATGGGTGATGTAACTTATTTTTCACTAAAAGGATATTATAAAAACAAAAATTTACCTTATGGAAAAATATATCTTGCTACATTAGATAAAAATTTAGAAGTATCTGATACTAATGTTGAAATCATTTATGATTTGGACGAATTTTTATCCAATTATAAGGAAGATATATTTGTTGTCGGTGGCCTTATGATTTATAAATTATCTTTAAAATATGCCGACAGATTATATATTTCATTTATAAAAGGACACCATGAAGGGGATAAATATTTTCCAAAAATCGATTTTGATAAATATAAATTGATATGGGAAAATGAAACTGATGTCGTAAGATATACAATTTATGAAAGAGATGATTAGATGTTTTTTATCATTGTTGCTTTAATTTTAACTGCAGGGATATCTTTTTCACTTAATTTAATAACATCATCTAACTGGTTTTTGTTTTTATGGATACCAGTAGGCCTTTTGATTGCCTTGATAATAGTAGTATTGTTCATAC
>CAKZZJ010000196.1 GCA_937885165.1 uncultured Caryophanales bacterium | reverse complement strand
ATCGCTCTTACTGATTCTATAGGGTATTTACCTGCAGCAGATTCTCCAGAAAGCATAATCGCTGTAGTTCTATCATAGATTGCGTTTGCAACATCTGATACTTCCGCTCTAGTAGGACGTGGATTTTGTTGCATGGAATCTAACATTTGGGTTGCGGTAACAACGATTTTACCTTGATAATAGCATTTAGCTATCATGCTCTTCTGTATTGGTGGTAATTGTTTAAAATCAACTTCCACACCCAAATCTCCTCTTGCAACCATAATACCATCAGATACTTCTATTATTTCATCCATTTTTTCTACACCTTCGGTGTTTTCAATTTTAGAAATGATCTTAATCTTACCAGATGTATCATATTGTCTTAAAAGTTTTCTTACTTCTAAAACATCTTCTTTTCTTCTGACAAATGAGGCAGCTATATAATCAACACATTCCTGGATACCAAAAATTATATCTGATCTATCAGTAGCAGAAATATAAGGCATATCAATAACAACACCAGGTATATTTATTGATTTTCTATTTGATAAAGTACCATTATTTTTTACAGTTGTTACAATATCTTTACCATTAAATCCAGTTACTTCAAAAGTAATATTTCCATCATCAGCAAGTATTTTTACACCCGGTTTTTTAATATAATCTGTTAAATTTGGATAAGTTAAGCCGACAATAGTTTCATCGCCTTCAATATTAGGATTAGCAGAAAAAATAAATTCTTGTCCTTTTTTTAGTGTAACTTTACCATCTTTAAAAGTTTTAACTCTAATTTCTGGTCCCTTTGTATCAAGAAGTATTGGAAGAGGAACTCCTAATTCCTTTCTTACCTTCTTTATTCTTTCTATTCTAACTTTTTGTTCTGTATGGGTACCATGTGAAAAGTTAAGTCTTGCACAGTCAAGGCCTTCTTTTATCATTTGTTTTAAAATTTCTTCATCATCACATGCTGGACCTAAAGTACATATTATTTTTGTTTTTCTCATTCTTTCACCCTCTTTTATAATTTTATCATATTACTTTATTGAGTTAAAATAAATTTTGAAAAAAAGCCTTAGAATTAAAGTCTAAAGCTTATATTTTTTAAGATAAATTATTTGATATGATTATCCATACTGCAAGACCTATAAGGATAACTCCTCCTATTATACTGGCAATTTCATTTTTTCCCTTGAATAATTTCACAAACTGTTTTCCTAAAATTAAACCAATAAGTGATATTACAAAGGTTATAGACATAATAATTGCCACATGTATAAATATCGTTACATTATCTGATAGGCCGGCATGCATCGCAACACCAGTCCCTAAAGCATCAATCGCTGTTGCGAATCCAAAATATATTAATTCTTTAATATTAAAAGTTCTGTCATGCTTTAGTTCTACATTTTGGCTTCTTAAACCTCTAATTGCTTCATATATCATCTTGCTTCCGATAAATATTAGAAGTGCAAATGCTATCCAGGATACAACGATAGACATTATGTTTCCAGCACTATCTCCTGCATTTTCATCAACAATGAAACCAATTAATTCAACTAAGAAATATCCTATAAGAGGCATCAGTGCCTGCATTATGCCAAATGTTAAAGCAATTAAAACAATTCTTTTTTTATTTAAATCATTATATGCTATACCATAAGTAATTGATACAGCAAAGGCATCCATTGATAAAGCAATACCTAAAAGTATTATCTGTATAATAATCTCTGCTGTCATCTATAACTTCTTATTTCTTCTTTAAGCTTATTTAAATCATAATATGGTTCTAAATATTTTTTTGTGTTTTCACACATATTTATAAATAATTCTTTAGCATCATCTAATTTTAAATTTTTACATAACTGCTGATTTAAAAAAGATTTAAAAATTAGTTTATAATCTTTTTCTTTTATTCCTTTATAACAATTATTTAAAGAATTTGATTGTTTAATTAATAATTCATTTACTCCATCAGGTAATTTATTAGTTAATAAAGGATTTACCATATTAGCACTAAATACACAATTTGTCTCAACTATATCATTATACCCAAGTGCCTCTATCTGCCCATGATTTGGGTAATTAACATTAGTTATTAATTTCTTCATTCCAAGAAGTGCCAAAATCATATCTACTAATTCTTCAGCAGATTTTTCTAACACAAATTCTTTTTTACCAGTTGAATATAAAATTGTATCTTCTATTTTTTTCTTTTGATCTTCTATCCTATAATCAACAGTAGTCAAATTAAAGTGATATTTTTTGACTGTTTCTTTATCTTTTAAGTACCAGTCATTAGGACAAAATTCAGCTAAATGCCTATCTCCTGCCGCAGGTAAGATGCCATATTTATGCATCAAATCAAATTTAACTGTATTGCCATAAGCAAATGGATCATATTTAAAAGCAAAAGGATCATTTCCTTCTTCATAATATCCATCTTTGGCATATTTTTCTTCAAATTCAGGAATTAGTTTTAAAATGTCTATATCCTTATAATATGCTTTATCGATCCATGTAAAATGATTTAATCCCGCAACATCTACTGATAAATCTTCTTTTTCAGCATCAATATTCTTTAATTTCTTTAGGATTACAGAAAATAATTTTAAAGTATGCAATACCTCATGGCAGCAGCCAAAGGCCTTAATTTCTTTAAATTCTTCATATAATGTTTTAGTTAATATTGTCATTGGGTTTGTTAGATTTATAACCCATGCATCACTAGCATATTCTTTAATCTTTTTAGCAAAATCAATATAGATTGGTACTGTCCTCATCGCTCTTAATATTCCACCAGGGCCGGCTGTATCACCAACAGATTGGTAAATGCCATATTTTTCTGGTTCGTGAACATCGCTTCTCATTTCTTCAAATGTTCCTGGTAATATTGATATTATAACAAAATCAGAACCTATTAATGCATTCTCTATATTTTCATATACTTTATAATCAAATTTAGATAAGGCTTTAGGATTTTTATTGATATATCCGCCAATAAGCTGATTTCTTTTTGCTGATTCTACATCAATATCATATAAAGCAATTTCTCCTCCTAAGCCCTCTTTTAAAGCTAAATCAGACATAAAGACTCTTGCCCACATCTTTGACCCTCCGCCGATGTAGCATAATTTAATTTTCCTCATTTTAGTGCCCTCATTCACATTTATTATTTAAAAAATAATAAGATATAAATATTTTAGTTTTTTTATATGAAAATAACAAGTATTATTTAAAGAAAAAGGTTAGATTTTAAAAACCAACCTTTGAAA
>CAKZZJ010000195.1 GCA_937885165.1 uncultured Caryophanales bacterium | reverse complement strand
AGATATTAAGGTAAGTAAATATTTGGAAGAAAATGAAGTAAATATCAAAAATTATAATGAAATATATGATTATGTAAGAAATTTCAAAAATAAAAAAATACTTATAAATCCAAATAGAGTTAATTATCAAATATATTTAGAAATTGAAAATTCTAACAATATAATTAAATTTGATGATGATCCTACACTTTTATTAAAAGCAGTTAAAAATGAACAAGAAATCAAAAATATCAAAGAAGCACACATAAAAGATGGCCTTGCAGTATTTAGATTTATGAGATATCTTAAGAAAAATTATGAGAAAAAGGTTGATTTAAGTGAATTAGGCTTAAGTAATACTATCTATGATTATAGATCAAAAACAGAAGGATTTATTGATATTTCATTTGATACTATTTGTGCATATAATGAACATGCTGCAATGATGCATTATAACGCTACAGCTGATTCTAGTTCTAAAATTGATGGCCCTGGTGTACTGCTTATAGATAGTGGTGGACATTATTTTGAAGGGACAACTGATATTACAAGAACCTATTCTTTAGGGAAAGTATCAGATAAAATCAAAACGCATTACACTACAGTTTTAAAATCAGTAATAAATTTAGCCATGGTTACATTCCTAAAAGGCTGTACTGGATATAGCTTAGATATTTTAGCAAGAGCGCCAATTTGGAATTTATTAATTGATTATAAATGCGGAACAGGTCATGGAGTAGGTAATTTACTTGCAGTGCATGAAGGACCAAATTCATTTAGGTGGCAGATAGATCCAAAGAATATAGAATCAAGAATATTAGTACCAGGTATGATAACAACTGATGAACCAGGCATATATCTTGAAGGTAAATATGGAATCAGGATTGAAAATGAAATGTTGTGTGTTGAAAAAGAAACAAATACATTTGGAACATTTTATGGATTTGAAACTATTACATATGCACCAATAGATTTAGAACCAGTTAAGGTTACAATGCTTACTAAAGAAGAAAAGGAGTGGTTGAATAATTATCATAAGGTTGTATATGATAATTTAAGTCCTTATTTAGATGAAGAAGAATTAAAAGATTTAGCTAAATACACTAAAAAGATATAACAATAAAGGTGCAGCACAAGATGGAGAAATATCACCAGTTTTGCAGATATATTTACATTATGTGGAATAAACATACGGGGAAAAAATCTCTATGTGCGGCTTTGTGAGAGACAAGCAGACAGTTGCCTACTCACGTTATGATATTTAAAAAAATATAAAATGAAAAGAGGAGAAAATGGCGAGCTTTGGCTAGCAGGCAGAAAATTATGAAAAAGGGAATAATGTTAGGAGTAATTTCACTTGGAATAATAGCTTTATCAGCTTGTTCGAGTGAAAACACAGCAGAAGAAAGAGTAGTATCAAAAACAATATATGGAGAGAATACAACTGGTGATGTAATTGAAGTAGGTAATACTAATTTATTATTTAAGGCCGGTAGTAAAATACCTTATATAGAATTAGGAGAAGGAGTAGAATTATTATCATATATAAGAAAAGAGCGCCTTAAGAGCGATAATTATTATTATAAGATGGAATCATCACAAGATGGAGTAACTATAACAAATGATAGAAATGCCAAATGTATAATAAACAAGAGTACTCAGAAAATAACATATGATGATTATGATTTATTTACATCAAATATAACAAGTGATAAAGATCCACTTGGAGTGAGCGATCTTGATGACAATCCAAAATACATAAAATTAGTAACATCAAATTATGAAAAAGGTAAGGAAGTTACAATAGACTTAAGTAAATATTCAAGCCTTGATATATATGAAAAAGATAATAAATATTATTTACCATTAAGTGTATATAATACATTATTTTATAATAAGGAAGAAAACATGAATTTATCATATAATCAAAGTGATTTATATACAATACCACCATCTGGTTTAGTAACATCAATATTAGGTATGCCTGTGATAACAGAGCTAGGAGAAAAATATTATAAAGATGGAGAAAAACAGGAATTAACAGCTGATTATTATGAATATTCATATCAGTCATTATGCTTTGATTTTGATATTGGATATGGATTAAAAGACAAATTCACATCATTTGATGCATTCTTAAGTGAAAAAGGCTTTAAAAATGATGTTAAATCAACAAATATAAAGACATCAGATAAAGCATTATCAGCAGCATTATCACATTTAGTAGATGGACATACATCATTTATAGATTTCTCATGTTTCTATGAATATGGAACAGGAGAAATAGATGAAGGGAAAATAAATACGACTAAATCAAATTGGATGAATGATAATGAAAATTATATTAAAAAAAGAAACCAAGCAAGACAAGAAGCAAATGTAAACTTAGGTTTATATTATGGTAGTGAAACGGCATTTGTAACATTTAATGAATTTACAGAGGTTGATGATGATTTATTATATGGAACAGAAGTAGAGGATAATGCATTATCTAATACAGGCTATTTATTTAAAGAATTATATAAAGATTTAACTGTAGGAGAATATCAAGACACTGTAAAAAATATAGTAATAGATTTAAGTGCCAACGATGGTGGTTCTAGCAATGGATTAATATATGCATTATCAGTATTGATAGGTGAAGTAAAGATGGATGTTACAAATCCATTATCAGGGGCACATAAATCACAGACATATAAAGCAGATATGAATGCTGATGGTGTAATAGATGAAAATGATGTAAGCTTATATGATAAAGGCTTTAATATAATATTCTTAGATTCAAAATATACATTTTCATCAGCCAATGCAATGGCAGTATACGCAAAGACAAATAAGCCTGATATAGTTACAATCGGCCAAAAGACAGGAGGAGGCCCTTGTGCAGTAAGAAAAGTAGTAAGTGCGTATGGAAGCACTTATTCAAAATCAAGCCTTACAGCATTAACTAAAAAAGTAAATGGTAATTATGTAAATATAGATGGTGGAGTAGAAGCCGATTATGAATTAACAGAAGATCAGATGGTAAGCTATAGATATATCGTTGATAATATAAGTAGTTGGAAGAGTAAGGTAGCCTAATTTATGGAGCATAATGTTATAATTGCCGAGAGAAGAGAAGGAAAAAACGGATTAAAAGCTTCTGGGATTAATTTTCTAATCGCACTAACATTCTTTGTTACTGATTTAATATTTTATTTATTAAGATCAAGTAATAATACTTTAAAAACTGTAAATAAAGTAATATTTATAATAAGTTGTGTATACTTAGGTATTGCTACATTAGGTATATTATTTTCTTATTCATCATTCAGGACAAATAAAAAAATAAGAAATACTCCTTTATTGTCATTTGATTCATCTGATAATACATTTGTATTTTTTGATATGTATGAGAAAAAAGAGAAGAAATTTGAAAAAGAAATCGTTTTAAGAGTTAATGTTAATCAGGAAAATGATGAAACACGTATTGTCTATATGGATAAGAAAAAAGATAAAGAAAAAGAAATATTCATAGGCTTTGCGAACAAAGCGAGTGAAGATAATATAAACGATAAAATTAATGAATATAAAAATTCTTGACTTAAATAATTAATAAAAAAGCAGGTGTGATATCAACTATGTGAATAGCTAATTTTACACCTGTTTTATTATGTTTAAGACGTTGTATTTTTAACCCATACGTCATATGTACTGCTTAAAACTATAAATTATTCATAATGTTAGTTTTAAATTTTAAATACTCTAATTTTAAAAACAAGGGTTTGGAATGTGTCCAAAGCTTTTATAAAAATAAATATTAGATTCTTTCTGCCCTTTCAAAAGGGGAATTAGTAATAATTTAAGAATATACTATAGTTATACTTCTACACTAATTATTACTAATGTATTAGCATGTACTATAGCATAGTAAAAATAGCATAAGGGCAAAACTTGTTATCGGGCTATAATTTTGTTTATAACGCATAGAACTTAATTCTAAATAAAATATCCACCTTCATAATTAAATGCAGCCAATGAGCATTCTATGCGTTTTAAAATATAATACAGATAAACTAATTTATATCTGCTCTATATGATGCTATACTGACCATGCCTGCACCACTTATAGCTACTGCCCTAGATAATACATAAACAATCATTTTTGCTCATATAAAAAATGGTATGAATTTTATGTTTTTTCATACCATTTTTTCACCTTCTTGACAGTACTCAAAATTTATAGTAAAAAGTATGTTTTGTTTATAGTAAACAGCACGAATAATTTAAAGTGACAAAAAAGATTATATGTTTTTGCTTGATTTATTTACTTTTCAAATACTTTTTTCTGTAATATACATAAACTAAAGAAGTAGTAATCATCGCTAAACCTAGGGCTGTAAGTATTCCAATCATAAGTGCTATACCAAAATTTATACCACTATCATATACAAATAAGAAATCGCTTAATGTTGTAATATTTAATACAACATAATCACCATCTATTTCATATTTATCATGTTTGATTATCTTTTTTGAATTATCAATATTTGTATGAATTTGTATTATTTTATATTCTTTATCTTTTAATTCTTCAGGTATCTTAATTCTAAGTTCTAAAGAAGAAGTACCTAAATCAGTCATACTTAATTCTTTTGTTCCTGAAGAACTATCAATAATAAGATCTATACTATAAATTTCATATATATCATCGTTTGATAATATTTCTTTATCAATTTCTGATATATTAGCTTTATATTTATCTAATGAATCCTCATCAGTATTAACGCTTAAATTAATTTTAACATTATCAGATAAACCTAATATATTGTTACCAACATTTATAGTAACTAAATCACTTTCTTTTGCTTCAATAGTTTTATTTACTTTAAACTCGGTTTTTTCATCATCACCTAATAGATAGTTATTATTTGATAATTTGTTTGCTATAGCATAATATTTATTATTTTCCTGATATAATGTAACAGTTACATTACATATATCACCCTGAACTATGTTTTTAACATAAGCTTCTGGAAGATTATCTTTTGAATAATATGCATTATCTAAAAACCAGCCTATTTCAGCATTTATTGCTTCAATATTTAATTTAGCAGTTAATGATAGATTATCTTCACTATTATTAAATGTATAGTTCTTATTGTTGTTTTTAATATTAAGTGTAACTATGTAGCTTCCGGCATTTATATTTTCATTATTCAAATATGTTATTTCTGCAAAATCCGGTAAAGGCATAGAAATAATATTTTTTTGGATTTTACCATTATATGTTACAGATTTATCGTCAAATTCAACATCGATATTTTTTCTTAATATCGTATACATATAATGTTTTGTATTATCAATCTTATAATTGTTGGCGTTGGCGCCAGTTAAAGTGGAAGAAGAAAGATCATAAGTTCCGGCATCAGTATATTTTTGCGATATGGCAATAAGTTGATCTGATCCCAATTGATTTATTACAGATGATGTTATCTGATGTTCTTTTCCATCATAAGTTATCTCATCAGCATCTACAACAAGCTCAACTAATTTTGGTTCAATAACTAATTCTTTTATAATATCTTCTGGATTTTCATAATTAGTATCAGAAGTATTAAATGATATCCTTATTTGGTATGTTCCGGCATTTATTGCCCCATCAAATATCTTATCATTTAAATAATATGTTGGAGTTATATTTTTAGTTGGTAAATTAGTAACAGTTATAAAATGCGCTTCTTTATTATATGTAAAAGATGTTGAAGAAAAACTTATTTCAGAAAGATCATATTTGCCTTTCTTTATCTTAAGTGTTGTTTTTAATATATCTGATTCATAATAATTAATATTTTCAGTGAATCTGAAATATACATCATAATCTTTAGCAGCACTTGCGGTAATATTTTGATATTTATATGATGTTGACATTAGAGGATCAAAACTAAACAATAAATCATTTTTAGTAAATTCAATTGATTTAACATCAATATCAGTAATCAAATTTTGAGTTTGTGCATTATAAGTTACATCATTTTTGAATTCTACATCATCTAAAGTGAATTTATTTTTTAATTTAATACTGAAAGTAATAGTAGTCTCTGATTTCTGGTTAAATCCATAATTTAATTTCTCATTTTCATCACTTAATTCAATAATGATATTATAAGTACCAAACCCTAAATCACTTACATTATCTTTAGTAAATGAATCTTCTTTAAGAACTAATAATAAATTATCAGAATCTTCTAAATTAGATGCAGTAAATGTAATTTCTTTTATTTTATCTTTTAAATATTCTTCTATAGATAAATCAGTATCTTCATAAATTATTTTATTATTATATTGTGATAATACTATATTCTTTCTTAATATAGTTAATGTATATTCTTTATCAGGCATAACATAATTGTCGC
>CAKZZJ010000194.1 GCA_937885165.1 uncultured Caryophanales bacterium | reverse complement strand
GAAATTATGTTTATATAATGATTTGGCAAAACTAAATGTATCATTACCTAGCTTTATATCCACATAAAACCAGTGTAAGAATGAATTCGTTTCTTCAATATTTGGATTTAGTTCAATGATTATTCTAAAGATGGCTAATATTACTAAAACACCGGCAAGAAGTAACGCTGTATATAAAACCATGCCTAATAAACCATCAACAACTTTGACAAATTTGTTTTCTCTTAGTGCTTTGGCAATTAGCTTCAGTATGCCAACTAATATTAATGTTAGGACAACTATCATAAAAAAACCAATTATTGTCATAACAAGATGGGTAACATTAGATGCTACATATTCAGCAACAGAAGCACCACTTATAGTAGGCTTACCTAACATCCAGTAGATTATTGTTGCGAAAAAAGGATTAATATCAAGACCTTTTTCGATTAATACTGCACCTTCAGTAGTCTCATCAACGCCACGTGATAATACATTTTGATAAATATTATTGTATAAGTATTCTGATGGTGGCATCTTCATTTCTGTAAGCCAGTCGGCAAACTGCCCAGCAAAAGAAAATGCGAAAATTATTATCGCTATAATTCCTATTAGGCCTAAAGTCTTTTTCATAAATCCGGTTCTATATCCTACAAATAAGGCTATAAGCACTAAAACAATTAAAATTATATCTATTAAACCAATAATCCAGTCCATAATTTAACTCCTAAATATCTTTCTATATTTTAGCAAAATAATAATTTTATTTAAAAAAATACGATAAATAAAATATGGTAAATAAAAAATTACTAATTTTATAAATCTAAAAAAAATATAAATGATGAAAAAATTAAAAAGATGATATATAATATTACAAAAGAAAGGAAAACTTAATAGTGAGTGCAATTAAAGAATTTCAAAATATAATGATAAAAAAAGGTTATGATTTTTATCTGGTACCTACAGCTGATTATCACAATAGTGAATATATAAGTGATTATTTTAAAGTCAGGGCTTTTTTAAGCGATTTTACAGGTTCGGCAGGTACTTTGTTAATCACACAGAAAAATGCCTATTTATGGGTTGATGGTAGATATTTTATTCAGGCTGCAAAACAAATAGAAGGCACATCCATTACACTTATGAAGATGGGTACACCAAATACTCCTACATTATTAGAATTCTTAAGAGAAAATGTCAAAGCCAATATGAAGTTAGTATTTGATGGTAAATTAGTAAATACAATGCTTGCTAGAGAGATAAAAGAAAATATTGATAGAAATGCCATCATAAAAACAAACGATGATACAATTGATGAAATATGGGAAGAAAGGCCTAAGATGCCTTTTTCACTTCTTTATATGCTAGATACATTTTATACTGGGAAAACATATAAAGAAAAGCTTGATGAAGTATTAAAAAAATTGGCAGAAAAAAATGTAGATACATTTATTTTATCTGCATTAGAGGATCAGGCATGGCTATTTAATCTAAGAGCGAATGATGTATCACATACACCTGTATTTTTAGCATTTACTGTTATTACTAATAATAATGTTACATTATTTATTGACCAAAGAAAATTAGATATTAAGGTAAGTAAATTAACATATTCAGAAATAACAGAAGAAATCTTAGTTTCTTATGGTGAAGAATATGTCCATGAATATCCAAAATTAAATTTTCATCATTAATAAAAATTTTTTCTAATTCCATACTTCCAAGATAAAGCCAATGTTCTCCAGTTCCTAATTGTTGTTGAGCATTTGTCCAAGAATATAAAGGTCCATTATGTGATAATAAAATAGTTTGATATTGATTATTTCCAGCATCTTTTTTTACTTCATTAATTATATTTTTAATATCATTTCCATACCATTCATCAGATTTTTTATAATTATCTAATCCATATTCAGGCAAATTATATGGAAAACCATTTTGGATTACATTTGATGTATTTAATGTACTAAAAGGTATTACATTTTTATCATATTTTCCACCATTTAAAATAGGGACACACCCTCCTAAACCCATAATATATAAATCATCTTTAATTTTTATATATCTATTATGGATATTTTTTGATATTTCAGTTAATTTTGGAGAATTCTTTTCATATATAGTATAAGGTTCATTATTTCCTGGAATATATAATACTGGAGCAATTTGCTCTAATTTTTGTAAATATTTTTGCATTCTTTCTTCGTATATATTTGCATGTTCAGAACTATTTTGTTGGCCTGGGGTCATTTTTACAAAGTCTCCTAAATAAAGTATATAATTATATTTATTTGGTGTCACTTTGTTTAATAAAAGAGCTAAACTATCTTCGTTGTCATGGAGATCTGATATTAATAAAAATTTTAAGGATTCTTTATCTATGGATTCATTTTGATAATTTTCATTTTTTCTTTTTGAATAAAATAGCATTATAATTAAGAAAAGACAAATAAGTATAAGAAGGATTATTACTATTCTATATTTTCTTCTTTGATCTTCTAATTTGCTCTTTTTGGTTTTATTATTTTCTTCTCCAACGTCAAATTGTTCATAGTTGTTATTTTCCTTCATTTTTTAAATAAATTTTAATAATATAAATAAAGATTTATTTTATTTAAAATTTATTTAATTAAATAAATTAAATAAATTTATCTTTAAATTGCCAATATGGGGATT
>CAKZZJ010000193.1 GCA_937885165.1 uncultured Caryophanales bacterium | reverse complement strand
AGTTCAGACGTGTGCTCTTCCGATCTCCTGTATTTTCATATGATGTAGTGCCAAAGATTTCATGGTTAGAAGGTATCCAAACTTCCTCTGTAGATGTTTGACCATTTACTACAATAGCACTATTTTCATATGTACTGGAAATCTTTGTAACTGGTACAATAGCATTTCTAACAACTTCTGGTATCAGTGGTTTAATTGTATCATTCAGATACGTCCGCATTGCTGATGCTGAATAACCACCTGATGTTGTATTTGTGGAATTCATATTGTGTGTAGTCGGTAATAACGTCTTGAGAATCCATGTCATTCTCGCCTTACCGCTCTCATCAGCTTTATCATCTGTATCTAATGCTACAAGTTCCGCATAATGTGTACCCTGTGTTCCAAGGTCAATCAGTTTTGTATCACCAATACTGTAATCAGTAGCATAATTTGTATTAGCTATAATTTCTGCCCAACTATCAGTGATTGTACTGAAATCACTAAGCGGATAATCATTGATATCAGCGATAAAATAATTACTCCAATTCGTGTTAGCTTTATATGTTGCTACAAGTGCTGTCGGTACATATACAGCACCATTACCTAAAGCAATCTGTGTTCCTGTCAATGCACTTGTTGCTGATAATGTGGCCATTGTACTACTTCTTATAATCAGATGGGTCAGTTTAGGACAATCGTTAAATGCATTAGCCGCAATTGTTACTGACCCAGATGCCGCTGAAAGGTCAACTGTCTCAAGGAGTGTATCACCTGTAAACGCATATGCTTGTACAGATGTGGCAGGTGCTGTTGCACTTGTCAATTGTGTTGCGTATCCAAGACCATATTCTGCAAATGTCGTATTTGATGGAGATGTATAAGTGGCAATATTTCTTGTGAGATATTGAACTGTTGCCGCTCTGTTATCTTGGAATACAGCGGTATAAGTTGTATTTGCATAAATAGGTGCAAGTGAAGGTGTCCATCCTGTAAATGTAAATTCAGTAGAATCGCCTTGTGTTGTTGTCGGTGTAGCACCACCATAAACAGGTGTTGTGCCTTCACTGAATGTTCCTGTGTAAAGAGTTCCACCACCATCTGTTGCTGACCGAACGAATGTAGCTGTATACTGAGGAACATAAGTAGCAGTATATGTCGTATTCCCTGTGAT
>CAKZZJ010000192.1 GCA_937885165.1 uncultured Caryophanales bacterium | reverse complement strand
CCAACTACATCAAGCGTGACACCAACTACATCAAGCGTGACACCAACTACATCAACTAACCCTTATGGAACTTCACTAACATATAGTCAATATATGGCAGCAGAAGATGGTACAGAAGTAGTAATTGAAGGCTACATTCAAGCAAGACGTACTTGGTATAATGGTGCTGTCCTATATTTACAGGATGATGATGGTGCTTATTTCATTTATAACTTGCCTTGTACACAAACTGAATATAATGAACAACTACTTGTAGGTAATAAAATTCAGGTTAAAGGAAAAAAAGGTTCTTGGGGTGGTGAAGTAGAAATACTTGCAAATCAGTCTGGTGCTGAAGCTGAATGGGCATTATTAAGTGGAACTAAGACATATGATGCTAAATCTATAACATTAAGTGAAGCAGAAGCTAATCAGAACCAATTTGTTTCTTATACAAACCTTATAATTCAAGATGTATATGAAGAAGGAAGAAACGTTTATTATTTAGTTACAGATGGAACTAAATCATACACATTCTGTGTTGAAACTTATATGGAATCTACACCTAAGACTTCCACAACATACACAACAGTTGCCGCACTTAGCAAGGGAGACATAGTTGATGTTAAGGGATATCAATATATTTATTACACACCACAGCTTCATACAACTGAGGTTACTAAAAAATCAGGTAACGCATTTGATAAAGCAGAAGGAGTATTAACTTATTCTGAATATATTGCTAAATCAGATGGCGAAACTGTTACAATATCTGGTTATATTGATAACAAACAATCTTGGTGGTCAAATAAAGCCTCTTTATATTTATCAGATAAAGATGGTGGTTATTTCATTTATAATTTACCATGTACAGAAAATGAATATAATACTGATTTAGTTATCGGTAATAAAATAACTGTAACAGGGTATAAAACATCTTGGCATGGTGAAGTTGAAATTGATGGTTCAAGAAGTGGCAGTGAAGCTGAATGGACTGTAGATAGTACTATCAAGTACATTGAAAATCCGGTTAATTATACTTCACTTTTAAGCAACAAGACTGAACTTCTAAAGCATAATAATCAAAAAGTAGAATTCAAGAATTTAGAAGTAGTATCAGTTACAGAGCCTACATCTGACAATGGTGATATCTATTATGTTGTAAAATATACTGCTGATGACAACACTGAATATACATATACATTCTGTGTTGAATCATATTTGACAGATAAAACAACTGATGTATATAAAACTGTTCTTGCATTAAGTGCAGGAGACAAGATTAATGTAACAGGATATTTATATGCTTATAACGATCCTCAGCTTCATACATTAACTTGTACTAAAGTTGCTTAAACACTTAAAATCTTAATTAAAGCTCTAACGTATAGACATGGTTTTATAAGGAAAGGGTAAATATTGTTAGAATTAAAAGTATTAAAAGGCGTGGTTTCGTTCACGCCTTTTAAAATGCTAAGATTTTATTTGGGTGATATTATTTTTTATTTGATTTATTTATGGCTAAAATTATATGAAACTCTTAAATCAATTAGGCATTATACATTTGATATTAACAATCATTTGAAATGAATATTTTAAAATGATACAATATACAAGAAAAAGAAATTAGGAAGTGTTAATTTTGAATACAAATATTAAAAGTGTTGCCCATAGAGGCCATGCATATTACGCGCCTGAAAACACTCTAGCATCCTATAAACTTGCTAAAAAAAATGGCTTTAATTATGTAGAATGTGATATATCATTTACTAAAGATTGTGTACCGGTGTTGCTTCATGATGGCAGTATCGATAGAACATCTAATAGTAAAGGTAATGTAGAAGATTATACAGTAGAAGAATTAAAAAAATTTGATTTTGGTTCATGGAAAGATAAAAAATATGAGGGCGAAAAAATACCAACATTTTATGAATTTATATTATTATGCAAAAATTTAAATTTACATCCTTATATTGAAATAAAACCAATTGATGATGTAACAAAAATACCTTCATGTATTAAAAAATGTGTGGATATAGTAAATATGATTGGAATGAAAGATAAAGTAAGTTTTATATCATTTTCACATCAGGCACTAATAGAAGTAAATAAATTAAATCCTAATTCTAGATTAGGACTAATAAGTTATAAAGTAGATTTTAACAGTGATGAATTTAAAGAATTCATTAAATTAAAGAATAATTATAATGAATTATTTATTGATTATTATTCAAAGGCAGTAGATGATATTTTAGTTAACAATATGATTAAATATGATTTACCGCTAGAAGTATGGGTAATAGATGAATTAGATGATTTATATAATATGAATCCGTATATATCAGGTGTTACATCTAATAAATTAAATGCGGAAATTGAATTAAAAAAACATATATTAGGATAAGAAATGAAAAAATATATTAAACCTGATTTTACAAATTCAAATTTGAATATTACATCATCATTAGCTAAATTTTTAAATGCACCTAATGATAAGCCTACTATTAAAATTTTAGATGATGAATTAAATAAAAATTATGAAAAGATAGTTTTTATCTGTTATGACGGACTTGGTAATCACCCTATCAATGTCAATCTAGATAAGAATTCGATTTTAAGAAAGAATATCAAAAAGACTCTAACATCAACATTTCCATCTACTACAACTAACGCTACTACATCACTTTTAACCAATAAATATCCGCTTGAACATGGCTGGTTTGGATGGAGTCTTTATTTCAGTGAATATGGCAGAAATGTTGATATATTTCCTAAGAGAGATTCAGCAACAGGTGAACCGCTGAAATTTGATAAGTTTCCACTAGATAAAGGAAAATATTATTTTGATTTATCAAATACTGATTATGAAATAAACACAGTATTTCCACCATATGTAATAGTAGATTATCAAGAAAGAAATCATGTATTTAATGATAATCAAGGCTTCTTTGATAATATAGCTTCAATATTAAAAAAGAAAGGTAAACAATTTATTTATGCATATTTAGGTGAACCTGATACAACAATGCATGAATTTGGTGTAACTAGTAAAGAATCAAAAGAACTTATAAATTATATCAATGACGAAACTGAAAAATTAGTCAAATCATCTAAAAACACATTATTCATAATAACTGCGGATCATGGTCAGGTAGATATAGAAGGATATGTAGATTTTGTAGGTGATGAGAAACTTATGAACATGCTTATGATATATCCATATCTTGATGCTAGAGCACCTGCATTTAAAGTTAAAGAGGGCATGCATAAAGAATTTGAAGAATATTTTAAAGAAAAATATTCAGATGATTTTATCCTTTATAAGAGTGAAGATTTAATAAAAGATAATTATTTTGGTCCTATGGGAAAATATGCATACCTTTTAGGTGATTATATAGGTGTTGGTACATTTACTCATAAGACAGCTAAAATGACACCTAATTCTCATGAATTTAAAGGGCATCATACATCTTTAACAGAAGAGATGGAAGTACCTTTAATAATGGTAACTAACAAATAAAAATTGAGCTATTAATTAGCTCATTTTTATTTGCATAAACTGAATTTAAGCGCAAAAAAACTGGCTTTAGCCAGTTAGATGCACAAATTTTTAAAGTACTAGGCTCTTTCAATGTTTCCCTTCTTTAAAGCTCTTGCAGAAATCTTAACTTTTTTAACATTTCCATTTTCATCTTTGATATGTACTGTCTGAAGATTTGCTTTCCAAGTACGTCTAGTAGCGTTTAAAGCATGAGAACGTTTATTACCAGTTACAGTAGATTTACCTGTTACATAACATTTAGCCATATTTTCTAAACCTCCTTAACTAAATAAATTCGCAAGTACTATTTTACTTCATTTCAATTTTATTTGCAAGAAAAAATAATTGAATTTATATTTTTTCCATGATAATATAGTTTTGAATAAAAATTTTTATAATATATTTTGACATTTATAGGGGAATTATATGAAAAAAAGATTTTTTATTACTATGGTTCTTGCGTTGGTATTTTTGTTAAATACCCAGTTCATGGCTTATGCAAATGAACTTGATACTAATGAGGAAGCAGAGATAATTGATGAATATGAAGTTCCTATTTATGCAACCTATCTAGAAAATGAAATGGTTCCTGCTTCAAATACCTTGCTTAATGGATATCAACTTGTAAATACACAAATTTTGCACAATTCAAATGGTGTAAAAGAAAAACTAAGAACATTTGAATATAATAATGAAGTATGTTTAGTTATGAATACTCTATCTC
>CAKZZJ010000191.1 GCA_937885165.1 uncultured Caryophanales bacterium | reverse complement strand
ATATTTTGAGTCAATTATCATTTCATTTTCATCATCAGTTTCTTGTACTTTTTTAGAAATAAAGTTTTTATTAATAATCATATTTTTTTTAGCAATATTATTAAATTTGGCATATTTTTCTATAATTTTTTTGATAAATGGACAAACATCTTCATCATTAGAAATATTATTTAAGTTGAAATAAATATCTTCTATATTTTTATTATCTTCATAATTTTTTTTAAATTCTTCAACATGTTGTATTATTGATTTTTTCCATGTTGAATAATAAAACATTTTTAATGATTGTATACTAGTTAATTTTTCTAAAACCTGACCATATAAATATATTTCTGCCCTTTCTCCACCATCTTTTCCTTTTAAATATTTTTTTTTATTTTTTACTTTTGTTAATAAACCTTCTAAATATTTATTTTCATTATTTTCTAAATCTTCATCGCTCTCAATATGTTTTTTTTCACCGAATCCAAAAGAATTAAAAAATATTATAGCCTTAATATAGTGTTTTAATTGATCGTGGATTGTTGAATTTAATAGAAATCCTAATTGAACAATAAAATTTTCTAATTTATCTTTTGTTGATTCTTTAATAACTGCAGGAATAAATATTGAAATTAAATTTTTTTGTGTAAATCCATGTAAAGATTCTGCTTCAAAAGGTAGGTAATATGTATTTTGTAGCATTTCATTTAATATATCATCATTCATTAATGGATATTCATATCCATCAAATTCATCGCATAAATAAAATATATCTTGCATTAAATTAGATTGATATATAGTTTTTAATAATTTTTTAAAATCTTCATATATATCATCATAATATTCTAAAAAGCTTTTATGTAATAGAGTAGGAAAAGAAAAACATATAAAATTATCTATAAAAGGATTTTCAATCTTATTAAGGAAATTATTCTTAGAATATTTAATATTTTTAATAACCAATTTATTCAGTCCCTCTCCAAAAAATTTTACCAAATTATTATCTAAATCGTTTTCTTTAATTTCCTCTAGTTTCTCTATATCATTTTTATCATTTTCCACACAAAATGCTCTAATTAGTTTTTCATCAGGCAATTCTTGTTTATTTAATCCCATTAATATATAATAATATATAAATTGTATTACTTCTATTATTGTTTTATCTTCTTTTTCTTTAAAACAAAAATGAATAATAACATTTTTAAATCTTTCAATAAATTCTAATTTTTCAGAAAAAATTTTGTATGATTCTGCCAAATTATTATCTTTTTCTTTCGTGTCATTATTTAAATTTTCCTCTAATTTTTCATCTAGTTCTATAATTTTTTCTTTATTTAATTCATCTATTTTATTTAATTCATTTTTTTTTACATCTGTTTTTATTTTATCACTTATTTTTCTTATATCAGTTTTTTTTTTTTTATTTATATATTCAATAAATTGATTTTTTCTTTTTTCGAAATCAGTAAGATCAACGTTAGAAAAAGTAATATATTCATTTTCAACTGAAGGAAAATATTCTAATTTAGTAGATAAAAATATCTCTGATTCTTTTTTTTTGGTATTCTCATTATATAGAAATAATTCAACAAATAATTCAAGAAAGAAATAATATTTGAGTTCTTTATTACCTAAATTAATACAATCTTTGAAAAGTAAAATTTTTTCTAATTTATAATTTTTAATTTCATTTAATATTTGTGGAAAATTTTGTTTTCTTTTTTTTTCTGATAAAATAGAGAACAAGTATAAAAAAAAATCTATTAGTTTTAATTTAGATAAAGATTGTATATCTTCATTTATTTTTTCTATATCTTCAATTTTCAAAGATTTTATTTTATTATTGATACTATTGATTAAATCATGTTCATTTATATCTTGAAAACATCCTAATTTTTTTGCATCTTTATAAAATAATGTATATTTATATTTTTCTAGATAAGTTTTATAATCAGGAATTTTTTCAAAAACATAATAATTAACTTCAGGATTAATATCATTAATTGAAACATATTTTTTTAATGATTCTTCTTCCATATCTTTTGCAATTTGAACTTTTATTTTCAGGCTTTCCAATGATAAACATTTTTTCAAATTTTTAATTACTTTTTCACTTTCATCTTTGGCTTCCATTTGGTAAAATATATAAATATAGAGGAGGATGGCATTAATCTGATTCTAAAGAATGATGGTTTAATCAAACTAGCATTCATCGAAAAATGTTATGCTTTATATAATAAATGAAACAAAAAAAATATAAAGACAAATCTAAATCTAAAATCAAATATTTATGGTATACACTCGCTATTGCTTCCCTTGTTATATTTGCCTTAATTCTTCTTGCATCAGTGTTAAATATCGGAGAAAGATTAAGAGAAAAATCAGAATATTTAGAATATGGCTTTTATGTAGTTGTGGTATTATTTATTCTTATATTTATTGTAAGACCGATAATAATTATAGTTAAAAGTCCAAGCTTATCTATAATTACATCAGAAGAAGAACTTACACCAAAAGCTTTCAAAATATATCGTAGGGTAGCTAAAAACGTAACTAAAGCGAATGAACTTGATAATGATGAAGTCTTACTTCTTACATCATATAAAAATGATGAAGAATTATTAGTTAATCTTAATTATGTATTTGAACATAAAGTAAGAAAGCAAATGAATAATATAGTTATTCATAATGCAAAAATAGTTTTGATATCAACTGCTATTTGCCAGTCAGCTAAATTTGATATGGCAACTGTATTTGCAGTAAATATCAAGATGATCAAGGATTTGGTAGTAAAATGTGGATTCAGGCCATCAATGAAAAATTTAAGTAAGTTAACTGTTAAGATATTTGTAACATCTTTGATAGCTGATGGGCTTGAAAATATAACCTTAAGTGATGTTTTACCTAAGACATCATTTGACGCGCTTGCAAATATACCTATGCTTACCAAAGTAATTGAAAGTGTGATTGATGGAGTAGCAAATGCACTTTTAACAATCAGGATTGGCTGTGTTGCAAGAAATTATTTATATAACGATGGTAATGTTATTACAAGAGAAGAAATAAGAAAAAATGCTTACAAAGAAGCAGTAATTATCCTGCCTTTGGTCTTAGCTCAGACTGTGAGTTTTTTTCCAAAAAAGATTGTTAAATTTTTCAGTAAGAAAGAGGATGTAAATTATGATGAATGAAAATCATGAAGTTGAATCTATATGGGCTGATGGAGTTCCTGAAAGAGTAGATACAAAAGATATTTTAAGCAATAATGAGATAAATGATATAGCAATTGATTACACTGCTAAATTTTTAATTACCAAAGGATACAAGTTAAATCTTAATTTTCCAAGGAAAGAAGCACCACAAATTATGTGTAAAAAAGATGGTACACTTTATGCAATCTTCGTTGTCGGAAGTGTATTTCCTAATAATTTATGGATTAATGATGATGTAAGATTGAAAATTGTTGAAGATTCAAAGAAATTTAATTTTGTACCGCTTTTTGCTAATCCAGCATTATCATCTAAAGATCCTGCTAAAGCTAAGGTAAAACTTTTGTTAAAAGGTGATGTCTTTAATGTTCATTTTATGGGCTTAAGAAAAATAACTGAAGAAGCTCAGGCACCAAATATACCACCTAATTCAAGTTTTTGGTTTGAAAGGTAATTTATAACTATGAAATATGGCATATTTAGACTATCTAGGTATGCCATATTTCATA
>CAKZZJ010000190.1 GCA_937885165.1 uncultured Caryophanales bacterium | reverse complement strand
GACCACCGAGATCTACACTCTTTCCCTACACGACGCTCTTCCGATCTCTTGATGTATCATCATTATTAGATGAATATTTCAATATAAAAAATAATATTTATAATCATGTAAGTGATAATTATCTTTCTGGCAAGAAAATACTATTAGCTGAGGATGTATTAATTAATGCAGAAATAATAACTGAATTATTAAATTCTAAAAATATAATAACAACTCATGTTGAAAATGGTAAACTTGCATACGAAAAATTTATGGAAGATGATAATTATTTTGATGCGATACTTATGGATATAAGAATGCCTTTAATGGATGGACTTGAAAGTGCAGCATTAATAAGAAAATCAGATAAAAGGAATTCTAAAACAATTCCTATTATCGCACTTACTGCCAATGCTTTTGATGAAGATGTAAAATTATCACTTCAGGTTGGTATGAATGCCCATTTGTCAAAGCCTATTGATCCTAAGCAATTATTTAAAATTCTTAAAGAACTGATTTATAAAAATGAGGTTTTATAGTTATGGATAATGAATTTAAATTAAAAAAATATTTATCTATATTTGAAGTTTTTTCTTTAGCATTCGGCTGTAGTATCGGCTGGGGAGTATTTATTATGCCTGGTACTTCATTTTTACCGTATGGCGGTATTATGGGTACGATTATCGGCCTTATTATCGGTGCTATATTAATGATAATTATCGGAAGAAATTATCATATTATGATGAATAGAACAAATGGTTCTGGAGGCGCATTTACATATGCCAAGGACACATTTGGAAATGACCATGGATTCTTATGTGCATGGTTTTTACTTCTAACATATTTCGCTTTAATTTGGGCTAATTCAACCGCTTTGGTTTTACTTGCAAGAAATAGCTTCGGTGATCTATTTCAGTTTGGTTTTCATTATACATTATTTGGTTATGATATTTATTTTGGTGAAGCTATAACATCAGCACTTATATCATGTTTTTTGTGTTTCATCTGCTTGCTTAATAAGAAATTTGCTGTAATGATACAAAGTGTTTCATCAACGATATTGATAATAGGTATTGTAATAAGTTTTATTTTTTCTTTGACAAATAATACAAACGCCTTGGAAAAGCTTTCGCCATTATTTTTAGAAGATAAAAATTATATGCTTCAGATTTTTGAAATAATTGTTTTAGTTCCTTGGGCTTTTGTTGGCTTTGAATCTATTTCTCATTCAAAAGAAGAATTCAAATTCAAAAGCAATAAAAGTTTTATGATACTTTTAATATCAATAATTTTAATAACATTAAGCTATATTGCATTACTCATTGTCAGTGTAGTTGGAATAGATACCCCATATCTTGATTTTATTGCGGGTTATAAAGGCATGTTATCTACTAACCCTATAACCTTTTATGCGATGAAAGAGACATTTGGGCAAAGTGGTATTATCGTTATAGGTATTACAATGATTTGTGCTTTAATAACAAGTATCATAGGTAATACGGTCGCAACATCAAGACTTATCTACTCAATGTCAGAAGAAGGCTTGGTTCCAAAAATATTTTCACGTGTAAATAAAAATGGTGCGCCATATAGTGCGATATTACTTATAATGGCAATTACATTTGTAATTCCTTTTTTAGGTAGAACCGCAATAGGTTGGCATGTTGATATTTCAACTGTTGGGGCAACAATTGCTTTTGCGTATACTTCACTTTGCGTATTTAAAATATCAAAAAAAGAACATGATAAAAGCAAAATGATATTTGGCCTTTTAGGCTTTATTATATCGGTTATTTTTTCAGTTCTTTTACTAACACTCAATGTATTTTTATTTAAAACATTTGAAAATGAATCATATTTTATATTAGCAATTTGGGCAATACTAGGACTTATTTATTTTAGATATTTATTAAACAAAAACAAAATGAATAAATATGGTAAAACATCTATAGTATGGGTTTCATTATTAGCACTAATTTTTATTACATTAACATTCTGGACATCACAAACTATATCAGAAACATATAATAAAATAAATGATGAAATAATAGAATTATATCAAAATGAAGATACACTTCGTCTTACAATGACAAATGATGAATGGCTTATTTATGAAGAAAAATTCTTAAGTGATAAATCAAGCGAATTTAAATTCGTTATTCTTACTTATACTCTTGCAGAATTATTGCTTGCGGTATCTGCTTTAGTCTTGATGTTCAATATTTATAATAAAGCATCAAAAAATGAGACTCAGGCTCAGCTTGAGAAAATCAAGGCAGAAGAAAGAGATAAAGCCAAAAGTTCTTTTTTATTCAATATGTCACATGATATAAGAACACCTATGAATTCCATTATCGGTTTTGTCGATATTGCGAAAAAGAAGGATGCAACAAAAGAAGAATTATTATATTATATCGATAAAATAGGAATATCAAGCGAATATTTATTATCCCTTATTGATGATATACTTGAGATGAGTAGAATCGAAAATAAAAAACTTGAGATTTCTCATGATG
>CAKZZJ010000189.1 GCA_937885165.1 uncultured Caryophanales bacterium | reverse complement strand
GAAAAGAATTATTTATATTGGAGAAAATAATTTTAATAATATGGTTGGAATTAATTGGATGTTTTTTAATTTCTATAATTTGATGGAGATGATTTTATGGCAGATAAGAATGTGAAAATGACTTCTGATGAGGTATTGGATTACATCAGAGAGAATGTTAAAGAATTTGACAAGTTGGAGATATCCTACAATCGCGTTTTTGCAGGCGGGGACGTGCTTGGACTTGATTTTTCCGAATATAAAGCTTTTAAGATTATCGCCGTAATGACTATTGTCTATCTACCTTTTATGATTTTTCCTATTTATACAGTACTAGAAAAAATGGATAAATCTGTAAATGAGGCAAGCCGTGACTTAGGTGCCGGTGCAATAAAGACATTTTTTAAGGTTACAGTACCTATGTCATCAAAAGGTATCTATTCAGGCATAATGATGGTGTTTTTGCCGGCAGCGATGTCATTTACTATACCTAAAATCGTAACTAAAGAAGACCCTAATTATGCAATGGTAGGTCAACTTATTGAACGTCAGTTTAAAAATTACACAACATTTTATAATATCGGCTCAATTTGGAGTTTGGTAATTATAATTTTAGTTTTAGGAAGTCTTTACATAGTATCAAGAGTAGATGAGGAAGGAGAAACTTTATTATGATGGAAAAAATAGAAGTTAACAAACCAACCTCACAAAAAGTTAAGAAAATAAGTTATAGAGCATTTATTATAATATTTGTTTCAATTATTCTAATTATTACTTATATGCCTATTATAGTTATGGCTTTGACATCAATTTCAACAGACCCACTAGGATATCGCCTTAATGGCGTTACTTTTGAGTGGTATATGAAATTAGTTGAAAATGGTGAATTAAGAGATGCGATAATATTCACACTTGAAATAACTTTCTTATCAACTATCATATCAACCATTTTCGGAACATTTTCCGCAATAGGAATAAATGCTTTATCAAAAAAAGCTAAAAGAAGATTTATTATTCTAAATAATATTCCTATTTTGAATGCTGATATTGTTACTGCAGCATTCTTGCTTATAATATTTCAAATAGTATCAATTGTTTTAAGAATCAATATTATTTCGAATTTTGGCTTTATAACGACCTTAATTGCTCATGTATTATTTTCAACACCATATGTTGTATTATCAGTTTTGCCTAAGCTTAATGATGATAATTCAATATTTGATGCTGCAATGGATTTAGGATGTTCTCCACATGCTGCCTTATTTAAAGTAATAATACCTAATATTAAGGCTGGTATATTTAGCGGCGCTTTGCTTGCATTTACAATGAGTATTGATGATTTTATCATCACTTATTTCGTCAGTGCTTCAAATGATAATTTCTCAACCTGGATTTATGGTAATTTAAAAACTTTAAGAAATGGTCAGTGGAATCAGGCTTGTGCATATAATACAATCCTTATGATTATTACATTTGCGGCAATAATCATCTTCCAACTTGTTACTTTAAGAAAGAAAAAGAAGGTGAATGAGAAATGAAAAAGTTTTATAATTTTTTCTTATTATCATTTATGATATTGATTTTATCTTCTTGTGGTGGTAAGGGTGCTGATTTATTAATCCTTAATTGGGGAGATTATATGGATGATGATTTAATAGTCGCATTTGAAGAAAAATATGATGTCAATGTTAAACAAGTAACAACTGATTCAAATGAATCAATGTATTCTAAAGTCTTAAATAGACAGTCAGAATATGATATAGTTGTGCCATCAGATTATATGATTGACCAGATGCATGAAGATGATCTTTTATATGAAATAGATTATGATAAACTTGAAAATTATGATCCTGATATGTTTGTTCCTGAACTTATCAGCCTTATGAATAGTGATGACTGCATTAGATATCAGGGCTATTATGTGCCATATTTTTGGGGTAGTCTTGGTATAATGTATTCCAAAAGAAAATATCCGGAATTAGAAGAATTAGTAGAAGAATATGAATGGGAAGTATTATTTAATCATGACATACTTCCTAAAGGATGCAGAGTAGGTATGTATAATTCATCAAGAGATGCCCTTGCAGCAAGTGAATTATATATAAAATATTCACTTAATACTACTGATGAATTAGAAATTACTAAAGCTATGGATGTATTAAAAAACACTAGCTTTTATGGATGGGGAGCTGATGATTTGAAACTTGATGTTGCATCAGGCAAACTCGATTTAGCTTTAGTATATTCTGGTGATTTTTTTGATGCATATTATTCAGATATCGAATCAGGCGATGAAGAAAATATTGATAATTATTCTATCTACGCTCCCAAATCAAGAAATAATGTATTTTTTGATTCACTTGTTATTCCTAAAACATCAACTAATGTAGATTTAGCACATAAATTCATCGATTTTATGCTAGATTTTGATAATTCATATCAAAATTCAAGTTTTGTAGGTTATTCACCAACCTTAAAGGAAGTAATGGAAGGATTTAAAGTTGATCCTGATATGGAAGATTTGATTGCAATAGATGCTTATAATCCGGCACTAATTTTAAAAACTGAAGATAGTGTTGCAGAAGTATATAAGTATTTAGGAAAAGAATTCTATTCACTTATTGAAAAGAAATTTACAGAAGTAATTTTTAGATGAATTTTTAACATCTAAATGTTATAATGAAAAGAGGAAATTATGCTTAATTTTAATAGAATCACATATTTTGATGTCAAAAGATATCAAAATTTAATAAATAACAATATCTATTTGAGTTTTTATAATCCTAACTATTTATTTTTATGGAAAGATTTATATAAAACAGAAATAGTATTTAAAGATAATATTCCTTATTTTAAAATATTTATGGATGATGAATTCTTTTATTTCATCCCTTTTAGTGATAATTTAGAAGATAGTATCAAATATTTAAAAAATGATGCGAAAGATAATGTAATAGATTTTAATATAGTAGGTATAAATGAAATGGATTTGAATAAATATAAAAATATTCATTTAAATCCAATAAATAATAAATTAT
>CAKZZJ010000188.1 GCA_937885165.1 uncultured Caryophanales bacterium | reverse complement strand
ATTTTATTATAAATAGTAATAAATAGGAAAATTTTATAAAACCAAAATGTCTGAGATCCCCAAAGAATTTCTTTGCCCTATAACTTTAAGTATAATGAAAAATCCAGTTTTGATGACCGACGGTCAAACTTATGAAAAATCAGCCATAGAAAAATATCTAGAAATATCTACTTTATCTCCACTAACAAAGCAACCTATTTCAATGAAAGATGCCACTCCTAACTATGCCTTAAAAAGCCTAATAGAAAATTATTTAAAAGCTGGTAAAATGCCTAAAATGCCTAAAATTACCCCAACAATTAATAAAACTTCAATTACCGATATAGATTCATTTAAAGCAGAAGTAATCCCTAATCCAAAAAATGATAATGAAGTTTTCATTGACTTAAAAATTGAACCAAAGAAAATAGATTCTAGAAAGCCTTTACTTTTAATTTCAATGATAGATGTATCAGGCTCAATGTCAGATCCAGCAAGTAATGCAAAAAATGGAAAAGAAGAAGAAAACTTTACTAGATTAGCTTTAGTAAGGCATTCATTAAAAACAGTTGTATCTACTTTATCAGAAAATGATAAAATATGTTTAATTACATTTAGCAATAAGGCAAAAATGAAATTAGAAGCAACAAATGTGGATGAATTAGGTAAAAAAAAGATATTTGAAGAAATCGAAAATATGAAGGCTAGTGGTTCAACTAATATATGGGATGCTTTACGCTTGGGTATTTTAGTATCACAACGTTTCAATTATTTTAATAATTTTTTAATGCTTTTTACTGATGGGGAACCTAATGTGAATCCACCCTTAGGAATTGTCCCTTCTTTAAAAGAAGTTTTATCCGATTTGAAAAAAATTAATTTTACCATATCAACCTTCGCCTTCGGTTATAATGTCGATTCGCTACTAATGGAAAATATCGCTAAAGAAGGTAATGGTATTTACGGTTTTTGTCCTGATTGTACTATGGTAGGAACTATTTTTGTTAACTTTATGTCCAATATTTTGACAACTTTGGAGTCAACAATGAAGATAGAAGTTAAAAATAAAAAATTAAATAAAAAATTCGAAATTGGAGGATTATATTCAGGAATGCCGAGACATCTTGGGTTCTTCTTGGATAAATCGGATTTCAAAAATACTAATATTAAGCTATTTTTAGGCGAAAAAGAAAAAAATGAAATTAAAAATATTGATTTAACTACTATAAACGATGATATAATGAATCAATATTTCAGATGGCAGTTGAAATTAATAATACATGGTTTAGAGCCACTGCGGATTTGCCAAAAGATGTATATGAAAAATTATATCAGGTAGATTTTGAAAAGAGAGATGAGGCTATAAAAGAATTTGTATTGCCACTTCCAGTAGTAAAACTTGAGAACTTGAATACATTAATTCCACCTCAAAAAGAACTCAATCAGTATGTAGGAAAAACTGGCAAAGAGTTATTTGATGAAGGGTGGACTTATATGTATTATAATGTTGAAGATGTATCAGCAGGACTTTATCACGGACCATTTTTATATGATGTACTATTTGATGCTAACGGTAAAAAAATGGAAAACACTGATGATTTTGATTTTTACAAAGAATTTGCTGAACTTAAAGTTCAATCTGTAAATTATACATCTGTTGGCGATGCTATAGAGTTAAATTGAGGGATATAGGTTATTATTTTATACTGCATCACGGACATTATAATACTTATTTTCGAGGTGCCCTATAGTGATACCACCTGTCGCCAAGCTTCACAAAAATTTTCATTAGATAGAAGGTAGTATAAATCATTTGCAAAAATATTTTTTTGCAAGATAGGAGGGAGTATAAACTCTACTCTTTTATTTTGCTTAATAATTCTTTTACTATAGTTCTTCACAAAATTCTTATATGAGGCTATCGAATAGCTCATAAGCATAGGCATCTTTATCTTCTTTAATAAGTTAGAACTTTTTTTCTTAAAACCAAGCACTCTTATCCATTTAATTGTTGCAACATCACTCTTTTTTATATCAAATATAATATTGAAAAATAATCTTTTAATGTATGCGAGTGTCACATTCTTAGTTTTAAGCTTCATTGCTCTTTCAGCAAATGCCAATTTTTTTATATCCTTCTTGCCCGATACACTATTTAAAATAGCATTCTCCATATCATTTGTCATAAGATAAATATCTGAAAGTATATTTTTACCTGCATTTTTTTTCAAATTTTTTGCAAAAAACAATTTATAATTTAAAATATCAGAAAAACTATCGCAGGTAATTTTCTTTTTTATTTTCTCGCGAAGCATGGATGCAGTTGGCAGGTCATCTTTTCTTTTTATAGTAAGTGGTTCTATCTTACTTTTTATCTCATTTAAAGCTCTTATATACTCAATCGCAAGTATGTCATTTGAAGAAAGTTTTTTGCCAAGTATTTCCCCTAGTGCATAAGCATATGACTTGCCTTCTTTTAATATTTTTTTTACTTGAGTTGCTGAGCTGGTATGTACCAACGAACTATGTGAACCATTAACTCGCATGGGCACGCTATGTGCACCCCCGTCTATATCAATGCTTGCAAGTTTTTTTAATTCGTCAATATCACCAATTTTTGATCCGAACATTATACAATCGACAAACCCTAAATCATTTAAAATCTTAACACCTGCACTTGCAAAATATTTTGCACTAGATAAAACATATTCTATAGGAAGTTCTATGACTAAATCCACACCACTTTTTAAAAGGTCTCTTGTTCTTTTATACTTATCATAAACCGCAGGTTCACCTCTCTGCACGAAGTTCCCTGACATAACTGCCACTATAAAATCACCCTGCCTCTTACACTCCTTTATAAGCCTACTGTGACCTTTGTGAAATGGATTGCATTCTACGATTATGCCTACTACTTTTTTATTCTCACCATCTATCTTAATCATATTTCTATTATACTAAAAATTTGCTCTTTTTACCAATTACAAGGTCCTATTGACGGCATCAAATTCTTAACTTTATCCTATCCCAGATTCTATATTGATACTTTTAAATGATTATGATATAATAAAATTGTTTAATGGGTATGTTACTTTATTATGTAAAGAGGTGACTTATATGAAGAAAAAAATATTAGCAGTAGCACTTATACTTGCGATGGTTTTCACTACCAATGTATTTGCTTATCGTTGGGTTGAAGATGGCAATAATTGGTATGTTGTAGATGAAAGTAATGGTGAGTTTTTAAGTAGTGTTTTACTTGATGTTGGCAACAATGTCTATTTTTTAGATAGCGAAGGCAAGATGATGACAAATTGGTGGAGAAATGATGAGACAGGAAAATATTATTTCTTCTCTAACAAACATGATGGTGATTATGGAGCAATGTTGTTTGGCCTTCATACTATAGATGGTTATTTAAGATATTTTACAGATGATGGTTCACTCGCTGTAGCAGATGAACCTGGTTCATATAAGAATGTTTACGGAGATTATTATGCCGACTCAAATGGTGAATTATATTATCTCAACAGTTTAGTGAGAGATGTGACAGAAGAAAAGTCAGAATATTATTCA
>CAKZZJ010000187.1 GCA_937885165.1 uncultured Caryophanales bacterium | reverse complement strand
CAATCTTGTGTTTTTCTTATATAATTTATTTTTTATATTATTTAAGATATCTTTTATTTTATTGCTGATAGTTCTTCTATCATTTTCATCTATAAATAATATGGCGTAATTATCTTTAGATAGATGATATAAATGGGCATTGAAATATATTTTTATTTCTTCTTCTAAATATATTGCTAATAAATATATCAGTTGAGATTCAAAATTATAACCATATAAATATTTATAAATATCAAAATCAGCAATTTTAATTACTGCTATAGAAAACTGGTGTGATGATATTATTTTAGTAACATCTATCAGCAGTTTTAATTCTGTATCAGTTTTAGATATCGGATCTTTATAAGCTAGATTTAGAAGCTTTTCTTTATTATCCTGATAACTTGTCACATCTTCTAATATTGATAATATATGATAAGTATTATCAATCATAATCGGATACATTATTTCTTTTATTCTTATAATTCTTTTAGAATTATTAAATGAATATATAACTTCTTTAAAATGTTCTAAATCAAGATGTAAATCTTCTTTTATTTTCTTAAGATTCATAAGATCTTTATTATCAATATGAGAATAATAATCACTAACATCCAAATCTCTTATTACTCCTAAAATATTTGATGCCTCATATGATAAATTGATATGCCCATCGATTTCTTCTTTTAAGCCATAAGGCATATGATTTATTATAAAATTATTTTTATAATTTATTTCCAAATCTCTATATTTATCTAAATATAAATTTAATGTATTATTAATTATTTTTGTAAATAATAACAATGCCTCATATGTAAGTTCTTTATCTAAAATTGATGTATAACTGATAAAAGTCAAGGAACCTATTGAATCTATTTCACCTGAAAGTGGAATTGAAAATAAAAATTCATTTTCATAAACTTCATTCGGATTATTTATTTTTTTTGAATGTTCTTTATTTGTTTCATCAAAAAAGGATACTAGATTATTTTCATATGCATATAAAGCTATAGTATCATCTAATTCTTCTTTTTTAGGATATTTATCATAAACTCTTTCAAGTTTATAATAAAAGCCTTTATATGAACCATCAAAATATAATAAATATGCTTCATCAAAGCCAAATTCTTTAGAAATAGATACCATTGATTTTCTAAAATATTCTCTGAATTTAACATCAAAATCAATAGAATTTATAATATTTAAAACTTCTGATATTTTTTTATAAAAAGGTGATACAATTACATTTTTAAAATTTACTACCTTTTCTTTAACTTTAGTAATAACTTCAGGTGTTTTATCTTCCTTTTCTATGTTTAATTTAATATCGCTTATTAAATTAACATCTTTTTTTCTTTCAACACCTTTTATTTCAATTTTAGGTATGTAATATTCTTCTTTTTTCTTTGTTGTTTTAGTATCTGATTTATTATTTAATAAATTATCTATTTCTTCGATATTTTTTATATAAACCTGTTTTGCAACTTCATTTTGTAATTTATCATATAATGATATTGCTGCAAGAGAAAAATTTTTTGATGCAATAGATGTATTTTCAAGTGCCATAGATGAATAAGATGCGATAACGATAGACGCTCTTCTTATATCATATAATTCCAAATAAGAGTAAACTAAATCGGTTGCGATATCAAGTATATCATCAGCATCTTCATAATCGTTTATTGCATTATTAGATAATGCGATATAATCTACATAATCTTTCTTTATGAATTTTATATGTAATAAATTCTTTTCTATTTTAGCTATTTCTTTATATCTAAAATTAGATTTTAAGTGGCTTATAAGCTGACTTGATAAATTGATATAAGAATCATATTCATTAAGTTTGTAATAGATATCCATAAGCATATTTATGGCATCCATTTTTTCATCTTTTGAAATATCATCTTTTATATATATTTCAAGTTCTTTTTTAGCATCTTCAATCTTATCTTCATGTATATATAAATTGATTATATCTTTATGATATAGGCTGTTTTTGGATACGGGTAAAAAATCTTTTTTTAGACTGATGTATTTTAATGCTTCCTGATATTTGTTAATATCAATAAGTATATAAATGAGGCCATCACATAAGGCTATTATACCAGGCATCTGCATATTTTTAATATCAGACACATAAGTAAAAAGAAGCTTTAAAGCTTCATTGGTTTTTTTAAGTTTATGCATGATAATCCCTTTATAGGCAAGCGCCTTCATATAGTCATTTTCATACTTGGGAAGTGTTGTAAGAAACTGATCTATTTTTTTAATAGACTGGGTAGAAATATTTAGTTTTAGGATATCTTCTATTAATAAAGTAGCCATTTCATACCTCTTTGGGATATTATATCATTAATACGATTTTGAGAAAAGAAAAAACATTCGATTTGAATGTTTGTTTCTTTATCTAAATAAATAAAAGTAATAGAAGAAAAATTCTAATACAAATGATAATACACTGCCTATTATTCCAAATACCAGATACCATTTGGCACTCTTTGGGGCAATTCTCCATGTCGCAATTGAAATAATTATGCCATATATCGGTAATAATAATGATAACAATAATGATAATATCCTTGGTCTATCAACCAAAGTTTCTGACTGATATCCACTATATCCTTTAACTGAATCATGATTAGTATTGTAATTATTTTTATAATTAAAATTGTTTTCGCTTTTTTCATATGAATCAACAATTTCAGGATTTTCGATTATAATATCAGGTTTCTTTTCTTCTTTAGGGTTTAAAATATTATTGATTACCTCATTAGTTTTTCTTATATCAGATAATAATTCATAATATTTTTGCATCTTTTCATATTCTTTTCCATCCTTATAGCCATCAAATATGGTTGTTTTAGGGTTCATTCTTTCTTCATAGGCCCTATATGTAAAATCTAAATCTCTTTTGGTTATTTCTTTAATTTCAAAGCCAAAATATTCTAATGCTTCTTTATATTGTAATTCAAGTTCAGTCATAGTTACCTCCTAAATTCTCATTTATTTTATAAATAAATTATCGTTAAATTATGTGAAAATATTAATAAATTAATTTATTATACAAAAAATATTTCAT
>CAKZZJ010000186.1 GCA_937885165.1 uncultured Caryophanales bacterium | reverse complement strand
AACGCCAAGTTCAGTTAAAACACTCATCCTTGTCGCATCAGCTATAACACAGTGCGGTACTACATTAGCGATTTGAGTTACTGATTCTTCATCGATATCTATTGCAAGTACATCACAATTCATCTGAGCTAATGTTTTAGCTACATTTGAGCCAAATCTACCTAATCCAATGACCATAAATGTCTTTTTCATCCTATAATCACACTCTCTTTAACATATTCTATTTCTTCTTTAGATTTATTTAACCAGTTTTTATTTACTACACCAATTATTGTTAAGATTCCAATTCTTCCGAATATCATAAGAAAACATACAATTAATTTTGATGCAACATTAAGGCTTGTTGTAATTCCCATAGATAAGCCAGTAGTTGAGAATGCAGAAACAATTTCGAAGAACGTTTTATCAATACCTAATTCTGGCTGAATCAAAACTACTACAAAAGTGCTTGACATAACAATCATTACTGCAAGTGTAATAAGTACAAAGGCTTTGATTACCTGTTCGTTATCTAGTCTTCTTGAAAATACTTTTGATTTTCTACCAAATGCGAAATGATATATTGCTATTAACGCAACAGCCATTGTTGTTGTTTTAATACCTCCGCCGGTTGAACAAGGAGACGCTCCTATAAACATCAGAATTATGATTACATAATATGTTGCCGGATGAGTTTCTAGATTCATCATATCGTATGTCTGGAAGCCTGCAGTTCTTGACGTAACCGATGTGAATAATGCATCAATAAAACTAATATTAGCAGTAAATTTAATAAGCAGTGTACCGCCTATTATCAATATAAATGTCATAATTAGAGTGATTTTTGTATGTAGAGAAAATTTTTTCCATCTTTTCTTTTTTAATACATCCTGAATAACAACAAAACCAATACCACCACTGAATATTAAAAATACTGTTGTTAAATTAAAAACTATAACACTGAAAGTTGAAAGTTTTCCAGCATCAAGTGCGAAATCAACAAAATTCTTTGTTCCATATACAATATCGAAGCCTGCATTATTAAATGATGCATCAGAGTGAAATAGTGATAATAAGAATGCTTTCCCTAGCGATGCATCACCATATAATCCTAAATATTCATAAAATGGATACCAGTTAAGAAATGCACAGATAATCTGAATACTAAATGAAATTCTTACAATGTTTTTCACTAAAGATAAAATATCTTTCATTGTGTTTTGGTTTAAAGATTCTTTTAAAACCAAACCATTGCTGATACCTATTTTACCTTTAATTATAGTAAAGAAAAACACCGCTATAGTAATTATGGATAATCCTCCTATTTCCATAAGCATAGCCATTACTACCTTACCGTAGATGCTCATATCAGCACCAAGGCCATTTTTCATAACGGAAAGTCCCGTTACACATACTGCCGATGTAGCCATAAAAAATGAATCAACAAAGCCAAATGATTCACCACTTGATGAAGCAAAAGGCATGAGTAATAAAATAGTACCTATAGCTATTACACCTAGAAATGTAAGGATTATGAACATGTAAGGATGTAATTTTTTTCTGACCTTTACTTTTGCCATAAAATCCCTTCTTTTAATTCAAAAAAACAAAATGAAATCCTTATTTAATATATTTATCAGGAATTGCTTTAGAAATAGCTAGTGCCAGTGCTCCTGGCCCAATGTGACATGAAATTGATAATGAAAGTGGTTGAACAACTAGTTCATCATCCTTTAAATTAAATTCTTTTTTTACCATTTTTGCATATTGAGAAGCATCCTTTGTATCAGTTCCTGAATAAGCTATTTCTATATGAACATTATCGGTTTTTCCATCAAGTTCCTTTAGATAACCATTTATTGCTTCTTTTATAGCAGCAATCATCGCAACTTCAGCATCCTCAACAGTTCTATTTCTCATCTTAAATTTATCTAATTTTTCACCCTTAATAAGCAATATTGGCTTAAGTTTAAGCATACCACCAAGTGCAGCAGCAGTCGGTGTAATTCTGCCACCCTGCTTTAAATATTTTAAAGTATCAACCATGATAAAAATATCAGATTGCATCTTAACTTCTGTTAAAATATCATATATTTCTTTTCCACTATATCCCATTTTTGCAAGTTCTATAGCATCTAAAACTGACTGTCTTTGAGTAACAGATATTCTTTGATTATTAACAACATAAACCTTGCCCTTATATTCTTCATTTGCCATCTGGGTTGCCGAAGCACATGATTTTGATAATCCTGAAGACATTGGAATATAAACTATTTCATCATATTGTGCAAGAAGTTCATCCCAGATAGATGAAACATAGCCTAGTGATGGCTGTGATGTTGAAACATATGAATCTGAAAGCAACATTTCATAAAATTTTTCTTGTGTTAAAGTTATATCTTCTAAATATTCTTCCCCATCGATTGTAAATGGCATAGGTACTACTTTAATTCCTAATTTTTTTCCTTCAATTTGAGTAATACCACTATTACTATCAGTCATTACAGCTACTTTATTCATATTTCCCTCCCAAACAAATAAATCAATTATAAAACTCC
>CAKZZJ010000185.1 GCA_937885165.1 uncultured Caryophanales bacterium | reverse complement strand
TATAGACAGATTATCACTAACAAGAATAGGCGAAGGTATAATTAAAGGTTGTTTATATGTAAAGAAGACTGATATTCCTTATATTGGTTCAAGAGTTGGTAATAACAACAATATTGAAGCTGTATATGGTTGGATATTCGGTAGAAGACTTACTACAGATGATGATGAGACTAATGCTGTAATGAACTTGAAATATACTAACAGTTTAGGTGTAACTCTACCTTACTTTAGAGGTATAACTCAGGAATATTCAGCAGTTGATTCTGCAGTATTCTATATTCCAACATTCCTAAATAGTGTTAATGTAACAAGGGAAACTATTGTTGCTCGTGGTGCTTTCGATAACTGTATAGATATTGTAAATATAACTATACCTTCATGTGTTGTATCTGTATATCAAAAAGCATTCTATAATTGTCAGTCACTAAAGGCTATGGTAATTCCTAATGGTGTTACTACAATCTATGGTGAAACATTCAATTATTGTGCTAACCTTGAAATGTTAACATTGCCATTTATCGGTTCATCAATCTTTGTAAATGGATCTGACTCAGTGTTTGGTGTTATATTCGGTGTTAACTATTATTCAGGTTCTTATGCTGCAACTCAGTACTATAGAACTGATACAGGTAAGACTGACAGCGATAAATATACTTATGCAACAGTCACATATTACTTACCTAAGTCACTTAAGACAGTAATAATTAATGATACATCTATGACTACTATTCCATATGGTGCATTTATGGATTGTAGATTTATCGAAACAATTTCTATTACCGGCAGTAATGTAAGAACTATCTTAGATTATGCATTCTATAAAGCTACTTCATTATCAACTCTTACAGCAAACACAAATAGCCAAAATATTACAACAACTATTCCAAATTCTGTAATAGATTTAGGCTCATATGTATTTGCAGAAGATATTATGCTTGATAGAATTGTATTATCAGATAGTTTGGAAACTATCGGTAAGAACGCATTTGAAAATGTACATTTATTAACAGATTTAATTATCCCTGAAGGGGTTACATCTATTGGAGAAAATGCTCTAAGAGGATGTAAGAGTCTTCAGTCTTTAACATTGCCTTATATTGGCGACTTATATGATGAAGCAACAATAACTGTCTTAGGTCATCTATTTGGCACATCAAATGTTAGAACATTCGATACTGAACATCCTAATGGTGTTACCTTAAACAAGACTATTAATGGCAATTCAGTAGTTGAAAAGAATTTAAGAAGTGAATTTATAACAACTTATGTTGGAACAAACCAAGTTATTGTTAATGTAAATGATTATACAAATGAAGAACTTACTAAGTTTGAAACCTATAAATCATATAAATTCTATAAGAAGGTTTATAAATTTGCGGGCAATACTAAAGAAATGTATGATACTAATTTTGTAGGAGGTATTTATTATCAGGATGCAAATGGTAATTATATCTACTGCGATGGATCATATGCATTTGAAAGAAACAAAAATTATTTCACTTTATCTTATGAAGAAATCAATTTCACTACAGCTAAAGCGTTCTATCAATATAAAGAAGTAGAAGATTTATATTATTATGATACAAATGATAATACTTATAAGGTAGCATCATTTGATAATGCAATTATAAATACATATTATTATGATGATTCTACAACTGCTACAAGTAGCGATTATTATAAGACTAGTGACTATTTCTATACTGCAGTACAAAATAATCAAGAATATTTAATCCCAATTTCATTAATTAATTTAACTATTACAAATGCTAAATCAATCGAAAAAGAAGCACTTGCTAATTTGTCATATCTAAGAAATGTTGATTTAACAGGCAGTACTGAATTACGCAAGATAGAAGATTATGCATTCTATATGGATACAAGATTAGAAAATGTATATCTTCCTGCTGATGATAAAGCATCTACATATACTCAAGTTGAGACTATAACAGTAGGTGGAAGCAAGGTATTAGTTTATAATGATGAGATTACATATTATTATCGTGATAATGATAATTATGTTAATATAGCACTTGCAACTGAAAAAGCATTTAATGAATTTGCAAATAATCATACCCTTTATAAAATAAATAAGGTTTATGAAGAAAATTCAACAAGCATACTTACATCAATTGGTGATTATGCATTCTTTGGTAACTTAAAACTTACTCACATTAATTTAGTAGAAAATTTAGAATCAATCGGTACTTACGCATTTGCTGGTGCAGTTAAATATGATAATTATATCAAAATTGATGATAAGACATTTAATATATATCTAACTGCTGAAATAAATAATGAAGAAACATTCTTTAATGCAATCAATTATGTATATTATCTAGATCAAACTACAAATGAATATGTTAAAGCTACAACATTCGCTAATTCAGTATATTTCACTGCATCTTATAAAGAAATAACTGATTCTTATGTAGAGACATCAGATTCTTCATTTGATTCAGAAAAAACATATTATGAATATAAGACTATTGCAGAATTATTTACATCTTATTTAACTGATGCCCAAGTTTTAAGTGCTGGTGGCATATTCAAACTTGAAGATAATGAATATGTATCTGCAGATAGCTTTGAAAGCGGAAAGACATATTATATAAGAACATTTACTCAGGATACATCTATCGTAGATTTAGCCTCATTTAATGCTGCTAAAAATAATAAATATTTATATCAATATGATTCTCAGACAAGAGTATATTTGATAGCAGAAAACTATACTGCTA
>CAKZZJ010000184.1 GCA_937885165.1 uncultured Caryophanales bacterium | reverse complement strand
TGTATCTCAGACCATCAATGGATCTCAAACTACAAATACATATTATTTACCTAAATCATTAATTAATGTTAATGTAACAGATGATAACCAGATTAAAGCATATGCATTCGAAAATGTAACAAGCGTAACTACTCTTACTATACCAGCTGGTTATAAGGCATATTCTCAAACTTCAGGTGCATATGATGATTCTAAGACTTATTACACATTAAATGGATATACATATACTCCATTTAGTGGCAATGAATTTGCAAGTGAAACTACATATTATGAAATGAATACATCTCCTATCACATTGATTGATAAATATGCATTCTATAATATGACATCACTTGTATCTATAAATACATATGGCTCATCTAATGGTAATGGAGAAAATATCTTATCTACTACAATTACAACTATTAATGAATATGCATTCGCAAATGATGTAGTATTACCAAATATTACCTTACCACAAGCATTAAATAGTTTAGGTAGAAGTGCATTTGAAAATGATTATGGACTTCAAAGTGTTCATTTCACAGGTAGAAATCTTACTACAATAGATGAAAGAACATTCTATAATGATTATTCATTAGTTAAGATGACTTATGCTAAGGATGGTTCTATAATTGGTGAAAATGAAAGTGTAATTTACATTCCAGATACAATTACAACAATCAATAATTATGCATTCTATAATGCTAAATTTGCAACTAAGTTAGTCGTACCAACAAGCGTAGTAACTATGGGCTATGCAGTATTTGGTGGTATGACAACACTTCAAGAATTAACAATTCCATTTATAGGTTCACATAGAATGGCAACACTTGAAGCAGGTACTACAAATACAACTACATTCGGTTATATCTTCGGTTATAATACTTCAGAAAATCCAGTTAATGAATCATCTAAAGTATATGATGTATCTCAAACTATAAGTGGTAGTGTAGCCCCAGCTGACACTACAAACACCTATAGCATACCTTCATCATTAATTAAAGTTAATGTAACAGATGATAACCAGATTAAAGCATATGCATTTGAAAATGTAACAAGCATAACTACTCTTACTATTCCAGCTGGCTATGTTGATGTAGATAATTCAAATACACTTAGTGTAATCACTTTGATAGATAAATATGCATTCTATAATATGACATCACTTGAATCTATAAATACATATGGTTCATCTAATGTTGAAGAAAATATCTTACCTACTACAATTACAACAATTAATGAATATGCATTCGCAAATGATGAAGAATTACCAAATATTACATTATCTACCGAATTATCATCATTAGGTGTTAGTGCATTTGAAAATGATTATAAACTTCAAAGTGTTCACTTTGTAGGAAGAAAATTGGATGAAATTAAAGCTAGAACATTCTTCAATAACCATGTTTTAACAACTATGGATTATTATAATATTGCAAATGATAGTACAACTAAGGTTGGACAAACAAATGAAATTTATGTACCTGATACAATTAAGATTATCGGAGAATATGCATTCTTTAATGCTATTTCTGCAACAACCATCATTTTGCCAAATAGCCTTGATTATGGTGTTAATAGTGAAGTTGATGCTATAGGATATGCATCATTTGGTGGTACAAATAAACTTGAAACTATATCTATACCATTTGTAGGTTCACATAGAATGGCTACACTTGCAGTTGGTGTTACAAATACAACTACATTTGGTTATATCTTCGGTGAAGAAACAGATATAGTTACATCAATGTTAAATGATAGCAATAAATTCTATAAAGCATCTCAGGGAGAAAATAGAACTATAGGTCTTGGTTCATCAGCCATTGCAACTAGTGGTAACGGAACTCTTTACTATATTCCAACAAGCTTAACTAAGATAATAGTTACTGATGATAATCAGATTAAAGATTATGCATTCCAAAATGTTAATAAAGTAACAGAAATAATCATTCCTGAAGGATATCATAATCCAACAAATCCAAATGGAATTTCAAGTGCTATTACATATATTGGTAAATCAGCATTTGATAATATGACATCACTTGTTAAAGTTAATCAGGCACAGGATGGTAAGAATGTATTATATAATACAATAGAAACTATAGAAACTCAGGCATTTAGAGATACTAATCTTTCAAATATCACATTACCTAAGGCTTTAACTAAGTTAGGTAGTTATGCATTTGCTGCTACATCAAGTACAGGTAATGTTAATGTATTAGAATCAGTAATATTCACTGGTACAAGCTTAACTAATTTTGAAAATGGCTTATTCTATAACCAGGTTAAATTAGTAAATATGAGTTATTATACATATGATGCTAATAACAATAATGAACCTATATTACATGATGTAGCAAATACAGTATTAGTTCCTGAATCAGTAACAACTATAGGTAATTATGTATTCTTTAACGATATTAATATAATCAATATCGTATTTAGCGATAACGTAACTCAATTTGGAACTTCAGTACTTGGCGGTACTGCAATGTTAAAGACGCTTACTACTCCATTTATTGGTAATAAATTCAGTGATGATATAGCATGTGATTATGCTGAAAATGGCAATGTATATGATAATCAAAATAAAGTATTAGGTTATCTATTTGGTAATGATTATGGTTATTATCATTTAGGTAATAATATACTTGAAGTAAGTCAGATTTATAACACAAATAAGGATGTTGCTACATATAGAATTCCATCTTCACTTAGAACAATTAACGTTACTAAGGCTAGTGTAATTCATGTTGGTACATTCTCTAATGTTACAAATGTTACTGCATATAACTTCAGCCAGCACTTAGAAGTAATAGAAGATTATGCATTCTATATTGATGAAAACATAAAAGATAATTCTTTATTTACAGTATCAAATGTTGCTAATTTAACATATATTGGTGCTTATGCATTCGCCAACAGCAAATTAGCTAAATTCAATTCTGAAAATAATTATGAAATTATTCTTCCTGCTAATGTCGTAACATTAAAATCTCATGCATTCTATAATACTAATTTAATTACTAAGATTACAATTGATGAGAAGGTAACTACTGTTGAAGATTATGTATTTGCTGAAATGGATGAATTAAGGGATGTGACTATAAATAATAGAATAGTAGGTAACTATATGTTCTATAATGATAGTAAAGTTACTGAAATAGTAGTTCCTGCAGATGCTACATATATTGGTATAAGTGCATTTGGTGGTATGACATCACTTACAACTTTAACTATCCCATTTGTAGGTAAGACTTATAATACGGATGCTAATTTAACAGCAAATGAAAAAGTATTAGGTTATCTATTTAGAAATGGTACTTATGAAGAAATAGTTGAAGTTAAAGATGCTGATGGCAATGTTACATCAACTGAAGTTCAGATAAGACATTATAATTATCAAGGTGAATATGAAGTTACAGAAGCAGGTGTAATTTATTCAATTCCATCATCACTTAGAACTATTAATGTAACTAATGACACTATTATAAGCGATGATGCTTTAAGGGATCTAACATCTGTTACTACTATCACATTACCAAGCGCAACTTATGCTGATCAAGCAGAAGGTATGGATACTACACTTGCACACCGTGGTGCTACAAATAGCTTATCAACTATCGGTAATCATGCATTAAGAAATACTAATATTTCTAGTATCGTAATACCATCTACAACTACTACAATCGGCACATATTCATTTGCTGATAATCAATCTTTAGCAACTGTTACATATGATGGTAGCAGTATTGAAAATATCAACGCATATGCGTTTGCAAATGATCCTAAACTACAAACATTCGGACGTAGTAGTGATACAAATGTAATTAATATATTTGCTAATGTAAGAACTATTGATGAAGGAGCATTCAAAAATTCAATTAATGATAATAATTTACAAGAAGTAAGGCTAGTATTACCAGATACCTTAAAAGGCACCTTAGGAGCTAGTTCCTTTGAGAATGCAACAAAGGTGGTTGGAATTGATTTTAATAAGTCAACATTAACTACTATTGCTTCAAGTGCATTTAGAAATACAACTGTAGAAGGATTTACTTATAAAGATAATGAAGATAATATTGTTACAAATACTATTCCAACAACTATTACAACTATTGGTGATTATGCATTTGATAATGCAGATATTACTGGTAATTTAGTAATATCATCAGGTATTACAAATATTGGTTCATATGCTTTCAGCAACAACTATAATTTAGCAACTGTAAATTATAATAGTAATGTAATGGGACCTCATATGTTTGAAAACGACTATAATATAACTACTGTTACATTTGATGTTTCAACTCTTGAAGAGATTGCAGAATATGCATTCTTCATCAACTATAATAATGAAGTTGGTAAATTAAGTACTATTAGAGTTCCTGAAAGTGTTAAAAACATTAAAGATTTTGCTTTCTATAACCAAAGCTTAACAACTGATACATTAACTAATTTAAGTGATAATTTATTAACAATAGGTACTTATGCATTCGCAAATAATACTAATATTGGAGAAGTTATAATTCCAAATAGTGTTACTTCAATTGGTGAAGCAGCATTTAGAGGAAATAAGAGTATTACTACAATTTCTGTTCCATTTGCAGGACATGAACTTAATTCTCAAGGATATGAAAGCTTATTTGGTTATATCTTTGGTCAGTCTTTAGAATCATTAGGAAGCTATAGCGCTACACAAAGCTACTGGAATAACAATAATGAAATTCAAAATACATATAACTTATATATGCCATCAGGCTTAAGTAAGATAAGTATTACTAATAATAATTATAAAGTTATCTCAAGCGGACAATTCAGTGGTCTTACAAGTGTTGAAGAAATAGTATTACCAGAAGAATTAACTACAATTGGTAATCATGCATTCTATAATGATGTTAAGTTATCTAAACTTGTTATACCTAATACTGTAACAACTATTGGTGATTATGCATTCTATGATAATAAACTTGATAACAGCACAACATTACCTGATAGATTAACATCAATTGGTAAATGGGCATTCGCATTCAATGAGGATATCACAAAAGTAGAAGTACCTGATTCTGTATTATATATCGGTTATAGTGCATATCATGGAAACATCAATATATCTGCAATGACTCTTCCATTTATCGGCTCATATCATCCTGCAACAGAGGGTTATAGAACTGCTACAGTATCAGAAAAATTCTTTGGTTATATCTTTGGTAGAGATAAAGATATAAATAATGATAATGTAGATGATGGAAAAGAAACTCATCAGTTCTATAAACAAGATGGTGATATTAAGTCATTTACAAATGAATTAGGAGATGTAGTCAGTGAAGAAATATTCTATTTACCAACTAAATTCACATTAGTAATAAGTGAACATATTGGTGCTGAAAATGAATATGGTATCAAGACTATAACTAGAGGTCAGTTTGCTGGCGTTCAAGGATTAACGCACATAACTATTCCTTATGGTTTAACTAAGATTGAAGAAAGTGCATTCTCAGGAACCACAGGTCTTGATTATGTTGATATTCCTGAAACTGTAATTTATCTTGAAAGAGCAGTATTTGAAGATATCAATGAAACATTCTATATTGTAATTTATTATGATTTAACATGGGATGAATCAGATGCATATAATGTACCTTCAATTTATCGAAAAGTAAGACCTAATGATAGTATGTGGTATAGAATAAAAGATGAAAGTTATCAAAGCGGATACAATACAAATACAGCATGGTATACTGTATACATGGTATATTATGATTCATCTGCAAATATCTTCAGGTTTGAATTTGATTTCATTAAGGATTATTGGGTAATTGTTGGTTATTATGAAGAAGCATTAAAGAATTATGTTGAAAATTAATAAAATTTCAAAATAAATTTGAATAGTTTA
>CAKZZJ010000183.1 GCA_937885165.1 uncultured Caryophanales bacterium | reverse complement strand
AACAATATTTAAACAAAGAAAAAAAATTAGTAAATAGTATTGGCTCATTTTTGATTGAATATAAAAATGAAAAAATTCTTATTGATTTAGGTGTTGGAGATATGCATTCCTCAACACCAGAGGGATTCAGTGATGGAGGAGATTTATTAAAAAATTTAAAAAAAGCAGGTTATGAACCTAAAGATATTACTAAAGTTATTTATACTCATTTCCATCCTGATCATGTTGGTTGGACTTCAATAGAAGAAAATGGAAAAAGAGTATTAACATTTCCTAATGCTGATTATTATTCCTCAAAATATGAATGGGATTTTTGGACAAATAAAATAGGTGAACCTATTAGTATAGATCCTAAAACTTTTAAAGAACCTTTAGAAGGTAAAATTAAATTTTTAGAAGATGGTCAAGAAATAATACCTAATTTATTGGTTAAATTTAAATTTGGACATACTCCTGGCTTAATTAATTTAATATTAAATGCTGATGGAAAAAGAATACAGTTTATATATGATTTAATTCATTCAGATGTATAATTTGAAATTCCGAATATATCATAGATGATACCTGCAAGTGATATAACTAATACGACAATTACAAATACTGCAATGAGTAAAAATCTTATCACATAGCTTATGAGCATCTTTATGCCTCTATAGTCATGTTCTCCATAAAGTACACCCATAACAGGCATCATTGCGGCACCTGATGACTGGAATACTACGCTTGAAATGAGGCCTATGTTTGTGGCAACAGTTAATACCGCTATCCCCATATATCCTATGTATTTTCCTATAACATAATTTGATATCATTATTGAAATACTATAGAACAAGAGTCTTAATGATGAAGGAAGTCCGCTTTTAAATATTGATATGCTTACATCCTTAAATTCATTTTTATCTTTGAAAATGTTTATAAAATGTAGGGTTCTATTTTTCATAAATAGATAAATTACAGCAATTAAAGTACTAATTAAATAACTCATATCTGTAGCTATTGCAGCACCCTTTACTCCCATATCAAAGCCTAATATAAATATTAGGTCAAAAGTAACATTTACAAGGCCACCTGTAATTAATAATATCATTGATAATTTGGTATATCCATCACTTCTTATCGCATAACCTAAATATGATGCGAGAATCAAAAGCGGTGCTGCACTTAATACTATCTCACAGTAAGTCTGCCCGAAAGTTAATATTTCATCATCACTTATTACAATACTCATGATATTTTTGCTTAAAAATATACCAATAAATGTAATTATTAAGCCTATCACAATGGAAAAAAAGATTCCTGTTGTAAAAGCATAATTAGCTCTTTTATTATTTCTTTTTCCAAGCGCTATGGAAATAACCATACCTGAACCGACACCTAATAATGTGGCAAAAACTGAAACAAAGTTGATTATAGGGGATGCTGATTTAACACCACTCATTTCCATAGTACCTATTGCATTGCCAACAATAATTGTATCAATGATTGTTGTTACTTGGAGACATAAGACTGATAAAAGCATTGAAAAGAAAAATTGTAGATACTTCTTTTTTATAATTTTGTTGTTTCTTACATTTTTCAAAATGATTTACCTCTATTTATAACTTTTATCTAATTTTAACATAATTGGCTTTATATAACAAATATTTTTAGTCCTTTTGTTATTAAATAACAAATAAAGTTTTATTTATTAGAAAAAAAAGGTGTAGAAATAAATCTACACCCGATATTATTATTTTTTGGGAATTTAAATAACTTTTATATCTTTTATATATGTTTCTCTACCAGTAAGTAAATAGGTCTCGTTAGAACCACAGTTAGGGCAAATCTTACCATGTTTTACTGTATCATATGATTCACCACATTTTTCGCAAAATGATTTTGCTTTAATATTGATGATTTTAAGATCACAATCTTTCATATGTTCTGACTTATTAATTACAGCCCAACCCCAGCAATCAGTCAAGTATTTAGGAACTATACCTGATACTTCTCCAATTTCTAAAGTGACTTCTTTAACTTCTTTTACATCATTTTTTACAGCAACTTCTTCTACTTGCTTAATGATAGAAAACACTATGCCTAATTCATGCATTATCTAGCTACTGGTGGAACGGCATTACCTGTATGAGGTTTTTCTTTCTTCCAAGCCTTTCTTTCTTTGTTGAAAGCTCTACGTTTCTTACGCATATCACGTGCTTCTTTTGAACAACTATGAAGGGCAATTTTCATAGCACGTTTTGTTGCATAACCAAGTAGACCTGTAATCTTGTCTTCCGCTCTACGCATATTGGTATTTTGCGGATGATCACGATATAGATGAATAGCATCAAAATCACATCTTGTTGTACAAAGTCCACAACCGATACAACGGTTAGGATCTACAACTGAAGCACCACATGATAAACATCTCTTAGTTTCAATCTTAACTTGTTCTTCAGTCAATGTTTCATGATAATCCTTAAATGAATTCTTGTAATCAGCACCACTAACCATTCCTGCTTCTTGTCTTCCTGCTGTATCATAACCATCAACTTCGATATCTTCTTTATTTAGTTCAACAAAATATCTTTGGTCTCTACCGATAGTCATTGAAGCATTCCAGTGAACATGACGATTGATTGATTCTGCAGCAACATGACCACTAGCGATTGCATCAATTACAAACTTAGGTCCTGTATAAACATCTCCACCAACAAAGATATCAGGATCTTCAGTCTGATATGTGAATTTATCAGCAACAGGATAATTGCCATGCCAGTATGTAACCTTTGTTCCTTTTAATAAATCACCCCAGTTGATTGCCTGACCAATTGCGAAAACAATTTTCTTAGCCGGAAGTGTAATAGTTTCATTTTCATCATATTTAGGATTAAATTTACCATTTTCATCTATAGTTGATAAGCACTTTTTAAATGTGATAGATTTAACATTGCCTTTTTCATCAACTTCTATTGATTTAGGACCCCAGCTATTTAGGATTTCGATATCTTCTTCTAATGTTTCAGTTATTTCTTCATTAGAAGCTGGCATTGTTTCTCTTGTTTCAAGACAAACCATCTTAACTGATTTTGCATTAAAACGATGAAGTGTTCTTGCACAGTCTACAGCAACATTACCGCCACCTACAACTACAGCATCACCATCTACCTTTTGATGTTGATTTTCATATGCATCATGTAAGAAATCTACAGCAACACTAGTACCATTTGCAGTTTCATTTTCGATACCAGGAAGTCTACCACCTTGACAACCGATTGCTACATAGAAAGCTTGATATCCTTCTTCTTTAAGATTATCAATTGTTACATCTTTTCCTACTTCTACACCACATCTTATTTCAACGCCTAAAGCTTCAATTATTTCAATTTCAGCCTTGATTACATCTTTTTCAAGTTTGTATGTAGGAATACCATATGTAAGCATACCACCAGGAACTTTGTTTTTCTCAAATACTGTTGGATGATAACCCATAAGTGCTAGATAATATGCACAACTAAGACCTGCAGGACCAGCACCGATAATTGCAATCTTTTGATCAAAATCACCATCTACCTTAGCGATAGTCTTTTCTGGAATGTATCTTGTCTTGCTATCTAAATCAAGATTAGCAAGGAACTTCTTTACAGCATCAATGCTTACTGGTTTATCAATAGTACCTCTTGTACAAGCTTCTTCACATCTTTTGTTACAAATTCTACCACATACTGCTGGGAATGGGTTTTCTCTTTTGATTAATGCTAAAGCTTCTTGATATCTTCCTTCACCAGCCATCTTTAAATAGCCCTGAACAGCTATATGTGCAGGACATGCAGTCTTACATGGTGCAGTACCTGTAGGATATGTATTTACTCTTGCTGTATCACGGTAATTTTCATCCCATGCATATTTACCCCATCTTATTTTATCAGGAAGTGGCTGTCTTGGATATTTTACAGGTCCATTTTTAGTACATAACTTCTGGCCTAATTTAACAGCACCAGCCGGACATACTTCAACACATCTTCCGCAAGCAACACAGTTTTCTGTTTTAACTTTTGCAGTATAGGCACTTCTTTCCATATTTGGTGTATTATAAAGTAGTGCAGTTCTAAGAGCGTTACAGATTTTAGGGTTACAGTTACAAATATCAAATATATGAGTTTCACCATCAATATTTGTCAGCTGATGAACATAACCATTATCTTCTGCTTTCTTAAGAATTTCTAGAGCTTTTTCTTTACTAATATAGTGAGCTCTTCCTGTTTCAACAGTATAATCTGCCATATCGCCCATCTGGATACACCAGTCTTCAGGATCATCAGCACATCCTTCTCCAAGCATAGCTCTTGACTGACGACATGAACATATACCTGCAGAAATATGACCCTCGTATTTTTTAAGCCAATATGAAATCTTTTCTAATTTCACAGCCTCAGGAGTTGAATTAATAGCTTTTTCAACTGGTATAACATGCATACCAATACCCATACCACCAGGCATTACCATTGCGGTGATATCTTCAAGTGGTAAGAATGTCATTCTTTCGAAGAATGAAGCAACAGCAGGATTCTTTTCAATTCTATCTTTTGATGAATTAAATAATTCAGCGCTTCCTGGGACAAAATAAGAAATACGATATCTCTTTTCTTTTGTCTTCCATTCTTCTGTCCATTCTTTAACTGTAGGTCCATTATCATCATAATGATCGCCATAATCATATTCAACGATACCATGTACTGACATCAAATCTAGTATCTCTTGTAATCTTGTTGGATTAAATTCGTTTTTGACAAGTTTATATATGTCTTCAAATTTATACCATTTACGTAATTTAAGTTTATTACCGACTGTTACCTCATCTTCAGTCAGTACTTCTCTTAAGCCCCAGTATTCAGGGGATGTGGATTTAACTCCACCAATTTTTGCTTTTACATTATCTGTAATTTTCTTTCCTAGTTTAGCGTAAGCCTTGTGAGCCTTAAAGTCTTCTTCATTGCCACAATATTTTGATACTATACTAGGATTTTTTTCATTAATTGTTTTGGGATCTTTTTTATAAATCTCAGGCATTTTCTTTTCTCCAATTTTCAATTTCCATTCTTAAATGGTCTGCAAGCTCATCTATTCCCCTACCATCTTTTGCACATATTGGAAATATGCTTGATTTAGGATTTCGATAATGAATATTTTTTTCAACTTTTTCCAGTGAAAAGTCAAATAATTCTAAACAATCTATCTTGTTAATGCAAACAATATCACATACTTCAAACATAAGCGGATACTTAAGTGGTTTATCATCACCTTCAGGTACTGATAGAATCATCATATTTTTGATTGCTCCAGTATCAAATTCTGCAGGACATACAAGATTGCCTACATTTTCTAGAATAACTAAATCAAGATTTAAATCAAGATTATCAAGACCTTGTTTAGTCATTTCAGCATCTAAATGACACATTCCGCCAGTATGCAGCTGAATTGATTTTACACCAGTACCTTCTTCGATTTTTTTAGCATCTACATCAGAATCAATATCAGCTTCCATTACAGCTATTTTATAATCTTTTTTCAAATTATTTATCAATTTGATTAATGTAGTTGTTTTACCAGCACCGGGAGATGCCATCAGATTAAGAAGATAAACTTTTTTCTTTTTTAATTCTTTTCTTAAATTATCAGCATCTATTTCGTTCGCATTAAAAATACTTTTTTTTATTTCAATTACTTCTACTGACATTTTTTAATCACCAAAGAAACGTCCAACGATATCCTTTGATGCAGCACAAGTATCTTCCATATCACCAAAGCTGATTATTTCTCCAGCATAATAAGTATTCTTTGTTCCCTGTAAAGCATCAAGTTTGTCATACCAGCCATCCTGATAATCTTCTGATGATACATGTGGACAATAATATACTTCTTGTGGATATAATTTTTCTTTGATTGGGAAGCCTAGTTTTGCCATATCTTCATCCATAGTCTTCTGAACTTCATCATAGTCTTTATCCTTTGAACCAGTGTGGTTAGCTAGTGCGTATACTGTAGCTGGGCAGTCTCTATCAAGATATTGCCATCTGTTGTAATATACCATTGCATGACCTAGTCTTTCAGGTACCATATTATCTACCATATAGCCTGAAATATTAGGGCTCTTGCCAGCTTCAAATGTTCCGATATAGTCGATATATCTTTCATGAATAATCTTTGAGAATAATTCTTTTTCTTCTTTAGTTGCATCAGCATAATTTTTGAAATAATCAAGTGGTGTGGTAACGATTAATTTATCGAATTCTTCTACACTTTCTTTGCCGTTTTGCTTGATTGTAACTTTAATTTTCGCACCTTCAGGTCTTTCTACTTTAACTACTTCAGTATTTAGATTTGCTGGATGAGCTAATTTTTCATTGACATGAGTGTAGATAGCTTGAGTACCATCTTGCCATGTCCATAATCTCATGTTAACAAATTCAAGTGCTGTTGTAACATCAAGATATTTCATAACCAAGGCTGCAGGAATTTCATCAAAATAGCCATATCCGAATGATGTGAATGGTGCAATCCATATTCTTTGGACTTCTTCTACACCATTTAGTTCACAGAATTTCTTAAATGGTAAAGCTAAATCCTTTAAGTTAGGGTTGGTTCCCTTGATATAATTAGGGAATGAATTCTCTTTAGTAGCACCGCAGTGTCCTTCAACACCTTTTGAAATTCCATAATATTCACCTTTTGCAACACCGATATGTCCGTAGCAGTCATAGCCAACATATTTAGTCTGCATTAACTGATTCAATTTTTTCATTTGCTTTTTAAGTTTCATAAGACTAAATAGCTTTTTGAATGAGAAATCAGCTTTAGGGTTGAATGGTTCATAAACTGTACCATCAAGCTTACGGAATTCTCTACGCATATTAGGTTCGCCTTCTTTAAAATCAGGTCCCTTATGATAGTAACCACCAAATTCTTCCATTTCGCTTACAGCATGGTATGTTATAGCACCCATTATAGCGCCTGTTTCGAAAGTTTTTTCTTCTTCCTTTCCATTATGAGAAACTTTGATTTTGGGTGAAAAGCATTTTCCACCAACCTTGTTTTGTTTTTCATAAATTTGATAATTTTTGTATCCTTTTTTCTCAAGATACATTGCAGCAGAAAGTCCAGCTGGGCCTCCTCCAATAATACAAATACGTTCTTCTTTGTTTGCCATATAAATTCCCTCCAAAAAAATTTTTTCGTACGTATTATAATTCTACCATGATAAAGCGCTTTATTCAAGTAATTATGGTGCAAATACTACCATTTTTGTGAATTTTTAATTATTATTAAAGGCAGTTTTTATAAAAGTACGGCTTAAAATTGAACTGCGTTTTTTGTTTTTATGTTTATTTTTCCAAAAAAATGAGCACCATAACAAGTGTTAAGATGCTCAAAATAATCATAATAAATTAGTAAATTTAATGAAATTACTGATACCTTCTTCATCCTGTTTGAAGACTCCTGAATCCTCAAGTAATCTTAAGAAAATATCTGCAACCTCATCTTTTAGAATATCAAAAACATTATCTTTTGTAAATGTGTATTTTTTCACCATTTCTTCTTTCCATATGGCATGTTTTTTTAACATTTCATCAGATGTTATATCTTTATTATCAAGTATTGCTTCAGCTAATTTTTCGAGTTCAAGTTTCAATCTTGAAGGTAGTATTGCAAGTCCCATAACCTCAATTAAACCGATGTTTTCTTTCTTTATATGATGGAATTCTTCATGCGGATGGAATATACCAAGAGGATATTTATCTGTTGTAAGATTATTTCTTAATACTAAATCAAGTTCAAATAAATTATCATCATTAATTCTCGCAATAGGAGTTATTGTATTATGTCTTATACCATCAGTATATGCATAAATTTCTGCATCTTCATCAGTATAATTAACCCATTTATCCATAATAAGCTTGAAAGCTTTAACCAAATCATTTTTGTCTTTAGCTGAAATTCTTATTACCGATAGTGGCCATTTCAAAATAGCCGCATTGACACTTTTTAGCCCAGTCAAAGCGAATTTTTTTATTTCCTTTGCATCCTGCATTGGGAAACGGTATCTTCCGCCTTGAAAATGTTCGTGAGCAAGTATCGAACCACCAACAATTGGTAAATCAGCATTAGATCCAATGAAATAGTGTGGTAAAAATTCAACAAAATCAAGCAGTTTTTTTATGGTTTTTTCATCAATTACCATTGGCTTATGTTCGCTTGATAAAATGATTGAGTGTTCATTGTAATATGAATATGGAGAATATTGCATAAAGAAGTCTTCATTATCAAGTTTAAGTGGTATTAATCTTATATTACCTCTTGCGGGATGATTTATTCTTCCAGCATAGCCTTCGTTTTCTTTGCATAAAAGACAGATTGGATAATTGCTTTTGGGCATATTTTTTTGTCTTTCAATATCTTTAGGATCTTTTTCTGGTTTAGATAAATTGATGGTTATATCTATTCTTCCATATTTATCGCTTTTCTTACTCCATTTAAGGTCCTTTTCAACGCGATATTTTCTTATATAATTAGTTAAAATTGAATAGTTGTAAAAATAATTTGTAGCTTCAACTTTATTATTTTTATATAATTCATAAAATTTTTTTGAAATTACAGAAGGCCTATCAGTTAAGATAGACATTAATTTTGTGTCAAATATATCTTTTTCTACTGTAGTATCACTAATTAAATTATTACCTACCGCATATTTATCAAATTCATCAATTAATTTTTCAAAAGATAATTCAAGAACATTTCCATTCTTATAATCATCAAGCTTTAAAAATTCGATGAGTCTGTTTTTAAAATATATTTCATCTTCTTTAACAATAAGTTCATTTTTTAAAGCATAATCAATTAATGTATCAATTAAATCATAAATCATGACTATTCCTCAATTTTTTTAGGTCCTGATACGATATCAACCATATAAATATCAGGTATTATATTTGTTTTTTCAAAATATAATTTAGCTGTTTTTTCTTTAAATTTATCAAACTTGTCTTCATCAACCAAGGCGATTGCACAGCCTCCAAAGCCAGCACCAGTCATACGGGATGCAATAGCCTTAGATGCTTTAGCTGCTTCTACTATTGTATCAAGATGAAGACCTGTAACCTCATAATCTTCCTTAAGTGATTTATGTGATAAATCAAGTAGTGTAGCAATTTTAGTAATGTTGCCTTTTTCTAGTGCATCTTTAAATGCATATACTCTTTCATTCTCTGTTATACAATGTCTAACTCTTTTAAATAAAATATCATCATTTAATATTTCTTTAATTTCATCAAGTTTATCACTTCTTAAATCACATAAATTATGTATATCTTTATATACTTCCTTTAATAATTTTAGAGACTTCTGACATTCATCAACTCGCTCATTATATTTAGATTCAGTTAATTTACGAGGCTTATTGGTCTGTAAAACAACAAATTTATATTTGCCTAAATTTAAATTAACAAGTTTATATGTAAAATTATCACAGTTAAGCAATAGACATTTATCTTTTTCACCTAGAGCAATTGCTGCTTCATCCATAATACCGCATTTTAATCCACAATATTTGTTTTCTACTTCTACTGAACGTGATGCGATAGTCTTCATATCAAAACCAAATTCATAGACATCGTTTGCGATAAAGCCGATAAGATTTAAAAATGATGCAGATGATGAAAGGCCTGAACCAAGCGGTATATTTGAAGTAATTAAGATATTTAACCCTTTTTCTATCCTATATCCTTCTTTTATAAGCATATAAAATATACCAAAGCCATAATTTGCCCAGTCATATTTTGGATTAAATTTCAAATCAGATAGATGCCTTTTTTCTACTTTCTCAAAAGCTGTAGATTTAAAACATAATAAATCATCATCTCTTTTAGATACTAAAGCCGTGATATATCTTGATATCGCTGCAGGAAGTACCATACCACCATTGTAATCAATATGTTCGCCAATTAAATTTATTCTGGCTGGAGATATATATTTTAATGTTGGTTTTGTATTATATGTTTCTTCAAAAATTTTTTCTAGGTTTTCCATTATTTTTTCATGGCAGCAAGCTTAACACATTCATAAGCGCCGTCATATGCCCCTTCTTCTTTAAGTTTATCAATCTGATCGCAGATATGAACTAAGATTTCTTTATCAGAAAGAAGTCTATCAAACATCTCATTGATTGATTCTTTTGTTGGGCATTCAAAAGTAGAATCACCTTTTTCTCTACCGTTTATTGCCCCATATACTTCATGTCCTCCAATGTGACGCATAAATACCTTTGGAATAGGATAATATGCAAGTTCTGATGGTTTAGTAACCAAAATATCTGATTCTGGCATAAGTAAATTTGTTGAGTATACAGCTTCAAAGATATTTTCGTTATAGATTGCGTAAATACCTGATACATCCTTATTTCTGATTTCTTTTTTGAATTCTTTTAATTTATTAAATTCATTAAAGAAATTAGTAGTTTTCATACCGCCAAGCTTATTACATAATTTCTCATAAACTGTCTTATGATCACCAAAATTGATAAATAAAGCAACCTTTTTAGCTTCTACAAATGGAATTAAATGCTTAACCATTGCTAAATACATATCAAATCCGGCACCAGCACCACCTACAGTCATAAGGACTCTTAAAGGTTTGTCGTTTCTAAGTCTATCTCTTCTTAAATCATTATCTTCCTTTAAATTGACTAATAATTCATGGTCGATATAGCAGCCTACCATCTTTAATTCATCTTCTGATATGCCTTTAAGTGGCTTTTTGGCAAAGCCATTTAACATCTTATATCCCAAATAGGCATAAGGTGTCTGAACTGCATGAATTGCACCTTCTGATAGATGTAGTCCCATTGGCCAATTATCAGGTATAGCATTAACTACATTCTTCATTCCGGCATGGATTGCACCCTGTGAAGGCCATACATGTGTAGCTATATAAGGTATATCTTTGGGAATATTTTTGAAGATAGGAACCAAAAGTTCACTATTTTTTTGGTCTTTTGCATTATACGTAATCTTTTTAAAGCCCTCAGAATTAAGTGGTTCCCAAACTACTTTGTTAAATAATTTTGATTTTTGGCTAATTCTTGATGCTAAAGAATACATATCATTTTGTTTTCTTATCATCTTAGAACCTGTAGCATCAAATGATGCTAGATCTAGCCAATATGGCTTATAGCCTAAAGCCCTAGCAGCGCTAGCCATAGCTATAGAAATTCTATAGTGACCAAAGCCCATACGGATATTACCGACAATAAGTGCATTATCCTCAAATTTATGATTTTCTTTATCAAAAACTATATTGCTAGCACCTATAAAATCAAGAGTATCAATATCTTTAAATCCTATTTTATAGTCGCTATTTTCATCATTTCCAAATTTCTTTTGGTATTTTAATTTACTTTTGTTTGCCTGTTTTATCGTCTTTTTATCGATTTCATTGCCAAAAATAACACTGCTTTTATCTACCATAAGTCATAACTCCTTTTCTAGTATTGTAAACTAACCTCTTTTGTTTGCCGTTTAGATTATATAAAATATCAATATATTTGCCATTTCTATAGTAAACAACATTTTTTGCATTGTAAAATATATCAAATGCTTCTTCTAATAAAGCATCCGCTTCATTATCATAATCACTTATATTATCAGAAGTCATTAAGACACTACCAAATAATGAATTGATAAGAATTAAAGCTTCCTTTTGTTCTTTAGAAAGACTTATATTATCTTTTCTTAATAAAAATACATCAGGATCATTGCCAAATAAATGTCTATTAAATATTGATCTATAGATAGTATTTTGAAGAGTAACCTTTGTAGAAATTCTTTCTCTATGCATGAATTTCATGTACCATACATCATTGAATTTCAAAGATACATCTGGTCCAATTCTTAAATAATCAAATCTGTTAATAGAATTAGCAAGGGTAGCACCGCAACCTAGAATTAATTTATCTTTTAATATTTCTCTGATAAAAGTATATGCTTCTTCTGCTACCATTGATTTTGTTTTGCCTTTATATTCTGGTAAGCTTATTGCATATAAGAAATCAAGTTTAAAGAAGTCAAATCCCAAATCAATATAATATTGAAGGCACTTTTTAATATATTCTTTTGCCTTTTCATTTTCAAAATCAAGTGCGTAAAATCCACTCCAGTTAGCGCCGCATTTCACAAATTCAGAAGTGCTATCTCTTTTGAATAATTCCTTATGATTTGTAAATAAATCTGATTTTTCTTCCGCAACGAATGGTGCAAGCCAGATACCAGCTTTATAGCCTTTTTCATGGATTTTATCTACGATAGGCTTTAAGCCATCAGGAAATTTATTCTTATCGATTTTAAGCCAGTCACCGACAAATTCTTCATATCCGTCATCAATTTGGAATAAATTAAATCTATTATCTAGACTTTCTAAATCTCTTAATATAATTTCAGAATTGATATTCTGATAATAGTTATACCATGAGGTATAGCCAAATTCTTTTTCTATTTCCTTTTGTGGGAATTCCTTATAAAAAGCTTCAAATCCATCTTTAAGATTTTTATATATTGAATAATCAAATATTACAAATTCTTCATTTTCTTTTAATTCTTTAGAATTAACATCACTACTCAAGGATATAGTTCCTTCTTTTTTATATACCTCGTATATTAAATAAGCATTTTTATAATTGTGGTTAAAACTGAAGAATTCATTGCTGCCTTTGGTATAAAATACATCATAACCATGAAACTTATTTTTTGAATAAGAATAAAATGATGCATCACCATAGCGGTCAAAAGAAAACATATTTATTAAAAATTTAGGTAATTTTTTTACATTCTTTTCATGTTCTTTATAGATAAATTCTTTTGTATCTGTCCATGACTGATATCCGTTTAAGAAAAATAAGGTATTTTTGTCAAATTTTGCATCAAGATCCTTATATGCTCTTTTAAGAACTATATTTTTTAAGGCTTTAACCTTTATAAAGAAACGTTTGCCATCACTTTTTGATATAATTTCCAAATCTTCATTTGTAGAGGAAGCCTTTTTAATGCTTCCATCTACAAGATAAACTATCTCATTCATCTTCTTTACCACTAGGTACTTCGGATTTTACTTCTTCTGGTGTGTTATCTATAGATACTTCTTCTTTATTTTCTTCTTTTTCTAGTACAACTTCTTCATCATCTTTAACTCTGTCTTCAGAAATTGCACCTTCTTTGAAGAAGCCTTCATCTTCTTTCTTAGCGATTAGATTCATTATTTTCTTTTCACGATACCCAAATAATATGATTGCACCAGCAACACAGAATGCAACTGCAACAAAGGCAACAACCATTAAGCCTGTTGTTGAAGGAACGATATCATTTGATGATGTATCCTGTTGTGTATTAATGATTGCTAAAGATGTGAATGCAAGCATTGCGATAGACTGACCAAGTTTCATTGCGAATGTACGTGCTGCAAAGAACATACCCTGTCTGTTTTCGCCTGTTGTTACTGCTTCAGCTTCTGCTACGTCGGCAACAATTGACTGAGGAATTATACCAAGTAATGCCATCGGGAAGGCTGCAATTAAACATATTAGGAAGCCAAATACATAAGCAATTGCTGTAGGAGATGTTACACCATCAACAGTCTGTGTCATAGGGATAATATTTGTGAATGCTGTAACAACATACGCTACTGCTAAGCCCAAAAATCCAAAAATAACAAGCTTTTTCTTACCAAATTTCTGAACAAATTTAGTAACAAATGGGTAGAAACAAGCAGAAAGTACAGTCATAACACCCATAAGTATTGTTACCCAGATTTCATCAAGACCCATTGATACTTTAACAAAGAATGGCAATCCTGTTTGAAACATTGTAAGTCCTACCCAGTACATAATATCTGATATAGAGAATTTTCTAAATTCTTTATTTTTGAATGTTGATGCCAAAGATTTGAATACATTGTCATGTGAAGGTTCAGAATCAACATAATCTTTTTCTTTGATTAAGAACGTAGGTAGTAGCATAGCTACTAAGGCTATTACTGCCAGTACGATAAATATAACTCTATAGCTCCATGCGAATGATAATCCTGCATTTCTTAATACACCACCAAATAAGAATGGTAGATATGCAAGTAATGTACCCGCAAAATAAGTAAGAGAAATGGCAGTTGAGATGAACATTCTATCTGACTGTGTTTTACCAAATTCACTGATAAGTGCGTTATATGGTGTACAATACATTGTCATAAATAAATAGAATAATATGATGAATATAGAAACCCAAACAATGTTGATTGCGCTCGTTTCCTGAACTGGAGCGCAGAATAATAATACAGTTACTACAGCGAATGGGATTGCACTATATTGCATAAAAGGAATTCTTCTTCCACGAGGGTTTTTTGATCTATCAGACAAAGTTGCAATCCAAGGATCTGTTACGGCATCGAAGACACGACTTAAAGCGGTGATTAAACCAAGGATAGTTAAAAATCCGCCAATAACAAGACCAGGTGTGATATATTTAATAGCCCCTGTTTCCACATCATTAGCAGTTGGTAAATAAAATGTAACTAACCAAGTATTAATAATGCCACCAAGTATTGACCAACCTAATTGCCCAATAGCAAAAATAATCATTTGCTTTTTTGATAATCTTTTCATAATTAAATCTGCATCTAGTCTAAAATCAATGCGTACTCCTTTTTTTAATTTGAACTTATGTTAGACTCATAAGCTTTTAAACTATATAAAATAATACTTATAAGTTGTTTTATTTCATCGCTCTTCTTCACTTTAGAATCCTGGGCTAAAATTTCTTTATCATATGATAATTTTTTACATAACCCTAAAAGTGAATGAGTAGTTGTAAAATAAAACAGTTCGATATTTTCTAATTTCAAAATAGATTTGTCTATCAAACCCAAATTATAGGCATCTAGATATGATTTATAAAATGGTCTTAATGATTCTTCATAATTAGACAAATCCCCCACTTCATTGATGAAATAAGAATCAAAATCATTGATGAATTTATAAAATTCAATATGTTCTGTAAAAATCAATAGGAAATTCGTATAAAATTTAGATAGTTTTTCAAAGCCATTTCCTCCATCATTTAAAGCGAAATATTTATTAAATACCTCATCTTCAAGCCTCATAGCTGAAGCAACAACAATGTTTTGCTTTTTAGAAAAATATCTGTAGATAGTTGCCTCTCCTACTCCTACTGCCGTTGCTATATCCCTGATTGTTACTTGATTAATTCCTTTTTCTAAAAACAATTTTGTAGCAACTTCGACAATGAAGTTAAGTTTAGCATCCTTAATGCTCAATTTATCACCCCATTTTGATAGATTGACTATCATTTTGATATTTAAACTATCTATATGATATACCCATGTTCTTAATTTGTCAATGAAAACGTTTTTATTTTTTTTAATTTTTTTGTATTATTAAATTACAAATTTAAAAAAGGAGATTTTTAAATACAAATTTATTAATTTTTGAACACATAAAGCAATGTTTTCTTATCAAAAACAACTTTTTTCTTATAAACAACCTTTAAAGTCTTTATTAATGCCTTGATGTTTTTTGTAAATCTTTTCTCATTCTCCTTAGTTTTTGCCTGATATACATATGCATATAGAGTCTCATTCAATAAATTCAATAAATCATTTTCTGTAAGATATTCTTTGTTTTCCATTTTTCTCCTCCAAAATAAAAAGATCTCACCATAAAGATGAGATTAGAAAACAAAAAAAATCCATCGTTCAAGCTTTAGCACTTTGCTTTAAAAGTAAGTTGCTGGCAGATCACTGGGCTTGTCCCTAACTGCTCTCTTTATGGTGATTTAATAATACACGATATTTAAATTTAAATCAAGTATTTTTTAAAACAATTTCATTATAAATAATGTTATATAACCCACTAAATTTGACGTGAGAAATAATGATGACAAAATAAATAACTTATTTTTAATGTCATTCTTGCTCTTGAATAAATATAAAATTCCAACACCCGAATTAACAGAAAGCCCTGAGGTGAGTGCCGCAAAAGGAATTCCACCTTTTATAAAAACATTAGTAATTAAAATTGATGATGAGCAGTTTGGAATAAGGCCAATAATTGATGCAAATAAAGGGGATAAATATATGTTTTCACTCATGAATTTTATGACATTATCTTCACCTATAAAATAAAGTAATAATCCAAATAAAAAAGATATGATAAACACATAAACAAAAATTTTTATTGAGTGAAGAAAAGGATGCATAAAATGAGACATAAAAAACGACTCATTTTCATGTTCATTATTAATTTTATCTTCACTTCTAAAATAATCATTATTTTTAATTTCTTTATAATCATTTTTATGGTAAATAAGATCAATTAAAAAACCAAATAAAAATCCAAAAATAATCTTAATAAAAAGAAGCGGTAAAGCATATATTGCTTTATCGAAATTAGAAATTAAAAGAGGTAAAGCTTCATCGCTTGATGCGAAAAAAACCGCAAAAATTGTACCTGTTGTAATGAGCCTTGACGTATATAAATCACTTGCTAAAACAGATACACCACATTCAGGAATAAGGCCTAATGAAGCCCCTATTAATGGTGATATCCTACTTTTTTTATTAAATAATCTAATTATTTTATCTTCAAAAAATGAGAAAATAAAAAATATTATAAATGCGAACCCTAAAACCTTTAGTGAATCCAAAAATGAATCAAGTAAAATATCTGCTATATTAGACATTATAGCACTCCTTACAATATCCTAATAATACTGATTTATATCTGTCAATATAAAACTCATGTTCTAAATTTATGTGCGATAAAAACATGTCTGCTTCCCTACATTTTAAGTGGATAATTTTTCCACATTTTATGCATGTTAAATGAAGGTGGGAGTCACAGTCATTTGCGTATTGATAATAGTGAGTGTTATTTTCCTCGTTAAAACTTTTTCTTATTACCTTATTTTCTTCTAGTTTATTTAGTTGTCTATAGATTGTTGCCTTATTGATAACACCACTAAATTTTTTTACTAAATAATTAGCAGAATATGTCTTTTCTTTATTGTTCTCAAATAAGTCTATCAACAATTTATTGTGATCAGTATTATACATGTTTTTTCCTATTCTGCGACTGAGTCGCACTTTGTATTATACTATTTTTTATATTTTAGTCAAGAAAAATTTGTATGTTATTTTTACGTGAAATTTAAGTGACTTATAGAAAGCTCGCAAAAGTATATGATTTTAAATAATATAGTTGCTAGATTTTTAAATCTAGTTATTGTATAATATTTTTAGTTTTGAAGAGGAAATTAAAATGATATTGTTTTTAAAACCATACTTTTCAGTAAAGCCATGGGCTGGTGAAGAATTAAATAAAATATATGACTGTAAAAACATGACTGGTGAAGCTTGGATTGTATCTGGTTATAAAGATAAATCATCTATCATTACTAATGGTAAATATAAAGGTGAAACCTTAAGACATCTTTTTAGAAAACATCCTGAATTATTTGATAATTATGATGAAAAGGAATTTCCAATTTTAATCAAGCTTATTTCAGCAAACAATGATCTTTCAGTACAGGTTCATCCAAATGATGAATATGCTATAAAAAAACATAATTCACTTGGTAAATTTGAATGCTGGTATGTTTTAAAAGAAAACAAAGCTAAAACTGTAACAATTGGTGTTGATGTTAAAAACGCTTTGGAATTAAGAAGTATAATCGATAAAAAAGAACTTGATAATTATTTGATTGATAAAGAAATTAAAGAAGATGATTTAGTAATCATTGAACCCGGAAGAATCCACGCATTACACGGAGGTTCTTTTGTCTTAGAAGTTCAAGAATCAAGCGATATAACATATAGACTTTATGATTATGAAAGATTACCTAAAAGAGAATTACATATTGAAGATTCACTTAATGTTATAGATTATAACAACAGTAAAAATATAATACACTCTTTAAAGGATGAAGATACATTTAAGAACCAACATTTTAATTTATATAAATTAATTGTTGATGGAAAAAAAGATTATGAAAACAAAGGTTTTGAAATTTTTTATGTAATAGATGGCGAAGGTAAAATAAATGAATATAATATCAAAAAAGGTGACACATTTATTTTGACTAGCAATACAAAAAAAATAGAATTTAATGGTAATTTGAAATTAATTGGTGTAATACCAAAGAAAAAGGAGAATCGATTAAAAATGAGAGAAGTAGCGATGATTACCGGAGCTATAAGCCAGGATGGATATTATCTTGCTAGGCTTTTACTTGAAAAAGGTTATGAAGTTCACGCAATAGTCCAATCAAAAAGTCAATATTTATCATCACCTCTTTATGAATTTGATTCAAATCCATGTTTTTTTACCAATATTGGTGATATGACTGACTCATCTAATGTGAATAGATTACTTGAAAATATCAGGCCGGATGAGATTTATCATCTTGCTAGTCAGTCACATGTTGATATTTCATTTGATTTACCTGAATATACAACTGAAGTAAACGCACTTGGTACATTAAGACTTATAGATGCAATAAAAAATAGCGATATTAAGGCCAAATTATTCAATTTATCTACTCCATATTTATTTTCAGGGGAAGAATATCCCCAGGATGAAAATACAAAATTTGACCCAAAATCTCCTTATGCAGTAAGTAAATTATATGCACAACTAATCATCTCTAGCTATAGAGAAAATTATAATTTATTTTGCGTAAATGGAATCTGCTATAACCATACATCAAAATTAAAAACATCTTCTTTTGTTTCTAAAAAAATAATCAATGCTGTAAAAAGAGTAAGAGATGGAGAGGATTATGTGTTATCACTTGGTAATCTAAACGCAACACGAGAATGGGGACTAGCAGAAGAATATGCTAAAGCAATGTATCTCATCTTACAGCAGGATAAGCCAAAAGATTATATTATCGCCACATCAAAAGCTTATTCTATAAGAGATTTTGTTAAAAAAGCTTACAAAAAAATCGGAATTGATTTAGAATTTGTAGGAACTGGTCTTGACGAAAAAGGTATTTATAATGAAAAAATTTATGTTGATGTTAAAAAAGAATTTTTAAGACCAAATGATGCCAAAATACTAGTAGGAAATCCAAAAAGATTTAATGAAGATACAGGTATGTATCTAACAGATAATCTAGATACTTTAATTGATGAAATGTTAGGAGAAAAATAATGCTTACTTTCTTAATTATGGCTGGGGGAAGTGGAGAAAGATTCTGGCCACTTTCAACTAGAAAAAAGCCAAAACAATTACTTAAAATTTTTGATGAAAAATCATTAATAAGACTTGCATATGAAAGAGTACTTCCTTTAGTAGATAAAGATAGAATTTTTATTGCTACAAATGAAGTACAGCTTGATGCACTAAAAGAAGATTTAAGTGAAATAAGTGATGATAGAATTATTATAGAACCAGACTTTAAAGACACTGCATCAGCTATATCATATGGTTCATTAATTATATCAAAATATTATGATAATCCGACCATTTGTGTTTTAGCATCTGACCACTTAATTAAAGATGAAGATAACTTTAGAAGCACAATCAAACTTGCTGAATATGTGGCTTCAGAAGGCCAGATTGTCACTCTTGGTATAACTCCTGATCACATAGAAACTGGTTATGGTTATATAAAAGTAAAGGAAAATATAGTAGGTGTTCCAGAAAAAGCTTTAGAATTCACTGAAAAGCCAAAATATGATATTGCAAAAGCATATTATGAATCCAAAAAATATTTGTGGAATAGTGGTATGTTTATTTTCAGATATGACGTTCTTCTTGAAGAACTAAAAAAGCATAGTTATAATCACTATATAACCAATCAGAATATCGCAAAATTAATAGATAAAAATGAAGGTGTTTTAACAGCTAAAAAAGTTAAAGATGAATTTATGAATTTTGAAAAGAAATCAATTGATTTTGCAATTATGGAAAAGTCAGATAAAATATCTGTTATACCCTCTAATTTTTTATGGAATGATGTAGGAGGATATCTTGCATTTGAAGATTTATTTGACGCTGATGAAGACGGCAACGTATCAAGGAATAATTCACTCATTACAGTTGACTCAAGTAACAACATCATTGTAAGTGATAAAAAATATCAAAGAGTATCACTTTTAGGTGTAAATAATATGATAATTTCTATAACAAAAGATGAAATTTTAATTGCTGATAAAAAAGATAATCAAAGAATAAAAGAAATAGTAAAGAAAGCCTTGAAATAGGCTTTTTATAAATGTGCCCGTAGCTCATCTGTAAGAGCGTAGTCCTCCGGAGACTAAGGTAGTAGGTTAGAATCCTACCGGGCATGCCATATTGACAAAATGGGATTGGTAATAATATCAGTCCTTTTATTCATTATTTCATAAAATTTAAAAATAATAAACTTATGTGAAATCTTTCAATAGCGCTCAAGTATAAACCTTATATAAATTATCAAGGCTCATAGATATAACATAGAAGGCAT